>JAFDDW010000190.1 GCA_019310665.1 Deltaproteobacteria bacterium | reverse complement strand
GAGATTGAATTGGTGAAGTGACTTCCATGCATAGCAATTAACAAACGGTTGCAGCCGACGCTTTATAGCACGGCTGCTGCTTTAATCAATTCTGCAACCCCAGCCCTGAAAAGAGGAAACCGGGGCTTTGGAATTATCACCCAAAAAGGAGGAAAACAAAATGAATCAAGCAAAAATTTTTATCATAACCATCTCCATTACACTGTTGCTGAGTTTCACAGTAACCGCTGTGCCTTTGTGGGCGGATAGCAAAGAAGAAATCAAGCAGGAAAAAGCAGACATCCGCAAAATGGCAAAAGAAACGCTTGCTCGATTGTACAAAGTGCAGCCTTCGACCAAAAAAGCGGTTTCTAAATCAGCTGGTTACGCTGTTTTCAGCAATTTCGGAATGAAAATATTTGTCGCCGGCGGTGGCAGTGGGGAGGGCATCATTTTCGACAACAAGACCAAAAAGGAAACCTTCATGAAAATGGTCGAGCTGCAGGCGGGAATCGGCATGGGCATTAAAAAGTTCAGACTTGTGTGGGTGTTTGAAAACCATAAGGATGTGACTGAATTCATCAACTCGGGATGGGAGTTCGGGGGTCAGACCTCGGCTGCGGCCAAGCTGAGTGATGAGGGTGGTGCGTTTGCCGGTGCCATGTCGGTATCCCCCGGTATCTGGTTATACCAGCTTACCGACGACGGGCTGGCGCTGGAGCTAACCGGCAAGGGGACCAAATATTATAAAGACGATGATCTCAACTGATTAGTCTTCTGACAATTGGTTGCGTAACCCAATATTTAAACCATTAGTCCCACTCTTTTCATTACATCAAGCAATATCCAAGATTTGAGAAGTGGCGATAACGGCTATGCATCCACAATCGCCGCCTCCCAAAATCCCTGTTTGATTAGCAAACGCAATCCACAATCAAAAGCCAAGAAAAATCATAGCTGCCCCCAATAACAAAAATTAAAAAAAATCAGAAATTGAGAAGGCGTTATTCCTTGAAGAAGAAAAACAATTAATTGGTGCGATTGCTGAAAGTATTTCCAGAATTGTAGAACGTGAATGGGCGGAGGCAGAGATAAGAAAATGCCGGAAAAAAATTGAGGAGCTCATCAAACAAACCCATTGAATGTTGCCTCCGTGAAGAAAAGGACTCGCTGTAGATCTTGCAATCAATTCAAACCATCTCGCCCTGAGTAGTGCCTGACTTTAGATTATTTTTGCTTCAAAATTTTATCAGCACTTTTTACCGCAGCTTTTATCGACGCATCCTTATTAATTCTTGAAAGATCTTCATAATGGTTGAAAGTTGCCTCTTTGAATCCTAATGCATATCCAATATACATTGATCTTATAGCGAGCAAGGCGCGCAATCTTTCTTTGTCTGTTAGCTTTTTACCAAGCCAATATTGCTCGGTCTTTTATTTACTCCGGATAATTTCCATTGCAATTTTCCTTTCCACCGGGAACGACTCTCGCGGTTGGATATCGGTGATCCGTAGTCAAAAGTAGATAAGAAGCGTTGCTCGACTTTAGAACCGATAATTCGATTTATGGCCTGCACCATGTCTTTGTCTTCTCCAGTAACCAGGGTAAATGCTTCGCCGCTGTGAGTCGCCCGGCCTGTCCGTCCAATGCGATGAATGTAAGCCTCGGCGGTGGAAGGAATATCATAGTTGATGACATGAGAAATCTGGGTAACATCGATGCCCCGAGCCGCGATATCGGTAGCCACCAAAATCTGAAATTTTCCGTCGCGAAAACCGTCGAGTGCTGCCTGACGGCGAGTTTGGGAAAGGTTTCCCTGCAGTGAAGTCGATCGGTATCCTGCGGCAACAAGCTTTTTCCCCAGGTTCTTGGCGCGATGTTTGGTTCGGGTAAAGACCAACACAGATTTGGGTTTGGTGCTTCCCAGCAGATTTAACAATAGCGCTGTTTTTAAATGCTGGTTTACGGGGTAGAGCGCATGACTGACGGTATCAGCAGGTGCGGTGATTCCCACCTGGACAGTGTCCGGATCTCGCAGGATATCCCCGGCCAACCGACGGATTACGGGGGGCATGGTAGCCGAGAAGACCAGTGTCTGGCGCTTCCTTGGAAGATGTTTTAAAATTCGGCGGATATCAGGAATAAATCCCATGTCGAGCATCTGGTCGGCTTCATCTATAACCAGCACTTCCAGTTGGGAAAGATCGATGCTATGACGTCCGATATGGTCAAGAAGCCGTCCAGGGCAGGCAACAACAATATCGGCATGCTTCAGTTTCTGAATCTGCGGATTAATTCCCACGCCGCCGTAAACAGCAACACTTCTTATGCGCGTCTTACGACCCAGGGTTTCGATAGCCTGATGAATCTGTTCGGCCAATTCACGGGTGGGGGCGATTATCAGGGCGCGAACGCATCCGTATTTGCTCCCCACCAGTCGATTGAGTATCGGCAGAACGAATACCGCCGTTTTACCGGTGCCGGTTTGGGCCAGACCCATTACATCACGCCCATTGAGTACCTGCGGGATTGCCCGAGCCTGAATCGGGGTCGGGGTTTCATAACCCGCCGCTGTAACGCCTGCGGCAACGGAGGGATGAAAATTAAATGTTTCAAAGTTCAATAAATACCTTCTTTCTGTGTTCCAATAAAAAAAGCCCCGGATTATTCCGGGGCTTACGTGATTTTTAGTTACAACCAGGAACACTGCAAATTTTAGGGGATCATACAGGCAGCTGGGATTGCTGTCAAGCTAATTATGTAATATTTTTAATAAAAATAAAATACCCGTAGTTAAGCGTACGATAACGGATTGCTAGCCAATTAATGCCAGAATTTGCGTTGAATGGTAATGTATAGAATTCAACCATCTTTGAATGATACTTGAATCTCTACATTTTTAATAATACCGATGATATCACAACGCGGCTCTAGCTCACTAAGCTATCCGACTTGAAATATTGTGTGGGTACAACTCCGTTGGAGACATCTGTAACGTTTGGCTCAGGGGTGGAGAAAAGCGCAGCTTTTTGACATCCCCCGTAGCTGTTCGTTAGATGGTGGTCGGGCAGGATGTAATCCATTGTATTCCCTATTCATATGCGTCCGCAAATGATATCAAATCGTGAATTGCACTTGGCCTCTTGCCTTTAACTCCAATGGCAATAGACTATTATAGATAAAGGTATTCAGTGGGGTCGCCACTCCCGCTGCTTGACCCAGTCGAACTGCTGCCCCAGTCTGCGCCTCAAGTTCTGAAGGACGACCTCCCATAATATCTCGCTGCATTGAAGCTGTTCCACTGGGCGGTAAGCTATCCATAAAAGCTAATGTTTTGCCAACAACATCTTTTGGGAGAGCGATGTCGCGGGCGTGAGCTACGCTGAAAACCTCTTGCATTACTTCCTGTAACATTTGACGGGTCCTTGGTAGGCCAAGAAATGTGCCCAACGGTGCGCGTGTTATCGAACCTATTCCACTCCAAGAGGCAACCATTAGGAATTTGCGCCACATAGCAACCTGAATGTCGGGCGGAATTTCTACTGTTACCCCTGTTGCCTGTGCATAAGCTCGGTGTAGACTTTCAACTCGTTCACTATAGCGGTTATCCAGTTCACCAAAATGTATGAAGGGGTCTGCGCCCACGTGGCGTATATGGCCCGGTCCAGCAATAAAACTAATACAGCCACACAATCCTCCTACTACATGCTCATTACCGAGTACCTCTGCCAGTTGAGTTGGTGCCTCAACTCCATTTAGTAACGGTACCACAAATGTTTCTGGCCCAACCATAGGGCGCATAGCCTGCGCTGCCTCCGATACCTGCCAGGCCTTGACTCCAACTAATACCACATCTACCGGATCGATTTCTTCTGGATCCTCAGTGGCTTGGATTGGATGCACAACAAAATCGCCTTTTATACTATCGATCTTAAGGCCGTGTTGGCGCATAGCCTGCAGATGTTCACCACGAGCAATAAATACAACATCTGCCCCAGTCTGAGCCAGTCGTCCGCCAAAATAACCACCGACACCACCTGTACCAAAAATAGCTATTCGCATAGAAACCTCCATCAGAAATAAATCATAATCTATTTCGGTTAACTATATAAACCAATAATAAAACAATTTCATTTTGAGGAGAAGTGCTATTCCGACTCAATCCTTCTTGGCCAGTTAACAAACAATACACCAACCACAACAGCCACAAAGCCAACTACAAAGACGCCAGTGAGTTTTTCCGCCAAGATGACCGCCCCCAAAATGATTGCCACTATCGGGTTCACGTTCACATAGACCGCTACTTGTGTCGGTGTCAGGCGAGTCAGGGCAAATGTCCATAAGAAATAACCAAGGGCTCCACCAAAAATCCCCAGAAAGAGGATAAGAACCGCTACTTTCCCATCTATCCGAACGAACGCTTGAGGGAGACCTTCAACAAGAGCGGCTGGAAAGAGAAGGAACGTTCCGAACAACATCGCATACATAGTTACGGTCAGTGCAGAATAGCGAGCCAGCATCCGTTGCGCTAAAACGCCATATATTGCTCCACAAAGGGCTGTCAGGAGCATAAGTCCATCTCCGGCCAACGCCAACGTAGTCCCCTGCCAATTCAGTCCTCGCTCAGCAAGAACTATCCCCACTCCAGTGAACGTGAACAGGATACCGGCAATCTGTCGAAGGTTCAGCCGTTCCTTTCGTGCCGCGCGAGCCAGCAACGCGCTCCATATAGGCATGGTGGCCAGCATCAGGGCACCTCTTGAAGCCTCGGTAAGGCGGAGGCTAATATTGAATGTCAGCGGGAAAACAGCAAAGAAAATGGCACCGAGAAGGACAAGGAATGGTAAATCATGCCACTTAACTTTAAGGAGATCCCTTGCACCAATTAAAAGGCATAGGAACAATATCAAGCCTCCTTGACCGAATCGGAGAACCGCTAAATTCAGTGGCGGAATTTCCTGAACTGCCACACGGGTAGCGACTACAGATGCGCCAAACAGGCCCGCAGCAATAAACGCTGCAAAGTTTCCCGAAGCATTATGTAATTTCATAGTGTAATGAATACCCTAAAGTGTCGCTGCTGGTCAGATAGAGAAAGGAAAATAAACCGGCTAAATGAATACCACATTGTATTATGACGCGTCAAATTTTATTTCAGATGGAAACAGGATTGGGAATTTTGTGGGCAAATCTGACATTTTTCAAAACTTGAGGTTTTCTTACCGAAAATCCCAAATATCACTCAGATACAGATACATAATGAGATTACCACAACATCTGGGGAACCACAGATACGTAGATGCAACCACAAATCTGGCATAAATGCAGATATCGTAATCTGGATATCACAAATTTTGAAGGTCGGTCAATTCTGC
>JAFDDW010000189.1 GCA_019310665.1 Deltaproteobacteria bacterium | reverse complement strand
GTATCGAGTATCCGCTTTCTTTACGCTGCCTTTTTGTCAGCTGAAAACAGCGCTATCCGCATGGCCGCTAGATGGTCGGCCATTTCCAGATCTTCTATCTCGATGCAATCATCAACGCTTTTGTCAAGTACACAATCCCGTTTGCGATAGGCCACTGTCAGGTCAGGGTCAATCTCCAACGCACGATCAAAATTTAGATAAGCACCTGCAAAATTCCCCATCCGCTCATAGGCCAGGCCGCGCAGGTGATGGGCGCGTGCATAGTTCGGATTCAACCGTATGGCACGGTTAAAGTCCGAAATTGCTTTCCTGGTATGGCCTGATTTTAAATGGGCGGCGCCGCGGCTCGAATAGGCCAGTGCAAATTTGGAATCGTGATTGAGAGCCTGGGTGAATATTTTTATGCTGGCTTTAAAATCGCCTCTAAGATAAGCGGCAATCCCTTCATCAAACATTTTTATAGCCATGTAGTTATCAGACATGTGCCTTACTCCATAGGAGGTTTTGAAATCACTTCCAGTCAGAAATTGTTCACGGCTGCCAAAACCTTTAAAACTGACTGAAATAAATAACAATTTTAATTTGAAGCTTAAAATAGTCACCGCCATGAGGGTTGTCAACAATGTGGAATCTTGCCTTCTAAGGATTGGCATAACCCGCTGAACCACAAACAGATTTGACAGCAATGCGGGGCAGGGTTATATATTATTCGAACTTCTCATTAATTTTCATGCAAGATTCAGGTCGTAAACGACGGACAATAGACTATGAAAACAGCCGACCCATTGCGAAAGACTTCAGTCTCAATGCCCGAGCCAAATATCTGGCAGGAAACCTATCAGATCAGATCTTATGAGGTGGATTGCCACCACAGACTCTCCGTTCTTGCGATATTCAATTTTATGCAGGAGGCTGCCAGCAGGCATGCCGAAGCGCTGGGTGTGTCGATTCAGCAGTTGCTTTCCGAAAATTATACCTGGCTGCTTTCCCGCCTTAAAATTAAAATTGAATCAACTGAACAAATTGACCTGCCCCTTAAAATTCCAAAGAAATCCTTATTTCTTCAGCTAATCCAAAATTTTCCCCTCCTTTTAAAAGATTCGATTTAGGCACGATATGATGCGGGTTTAGTTATGTTGTGAGTTTAATTCCCCATGTAATTCCATTTTATTCCCAAAAAAATAAAACATCCGTTTAATTCTTTTTATTCCATCTAATTCTTATCTCCGATTTCAATTTTCAGTTAAGGCATTGATCTCAGGTTTTTTCTTTTACAACACAAATGTCTGCGACCTACATGCTTTAACTACCATTGTGTTCTATGCTGGATTCGATTACGGCTATAAATACACCATTGCATCGCTTTGAATATTTCTTTCGGCAACCTGAATAATTTTCAGCCCCAATTGCAGATTGCGCCGATTTATATTTGGGTGACATCAGGAAAGTTCTGAGATCAGTCCGCTATTTCAGATAAATTACTGGCCCTGAACTGTACTGATCCGCTACCGTCAACTCGGCGTTGCAGCCGGTAATTGCCCGGGATACTTCGTCAAAGGCTTTTTGAGGAGTGTTGTTGATTTCACTTAAATGACCCAGGATAACATGCCGGAGACCTCCGTGCTGCAGTTTTTTTAAAAGCTTTTTCGAGTCCGGATTGGACAGGTGGCCGGTTCGGCCCCGGATGCGCTGTTTCAGGGGCCAGGGATACGGGCCGGTCTCCAGCATGGTCGGGTCGTGGTTGGCTTCTATGATCAGCAGGGCACAGCGTTTTAAGTGCTGCCTGACCATGGCGGTTGCAATTCCAAGATCAGTGGCAATTCCAATGGTGGTTCCGTTCTGGCCGATGGTAAAGCCGGCCGGGTTTTCAGCGTCGTGAGAGATGGCAAAAGGATGAATGGCCATCTTGTTGACGTGAAACGTCGTCCCGCATTCAAACGGCCTGGTTTCATGCAGTTTGCCTATCCGGGGGGACGCCTGGTGAGTTTTAGGATTGATATATACCGGAAGTTTATACCGGCGGGAGAGAATGCCGACCCCCCGGACATGATCGGAATGCTCGTGGGTGACGATAATCGCATTCAGATTTTCGGGGCACAGATCGCGCGATGCCAATCGACGCTGAAGCTCGATACCGGACAGGCCGGCGTCAATAAGAATTGATGTTTGACCGTCGGATACATAGGTCGCATTGCCCTTGCTCCCGCTGGCCAGGGTGCACACTGCTAATGAGAACGGCGACTGTTTCATTTCTAACGTCATTCCTGTTATTCCGATTCGTTTGGGGCCCTAACAAATTCGGAAGTTGGAATGCGGAAAATTTGAGAGTCAGACATTCTGACAGTTCCTTTTCCGCATTCCGAATTCCCCATTCATTTATTTCCCCGTATGCCCGAAGCCGCCGGTGTTGCGACGGGTTTCGTCCAGATGTTCCACTTCCATTGATTCGGCCTGGTGGACCCTGTTGATGATCATCTGGGCAACCCGGTCTCCCCGGTGAAAGGTGTATGGCCTGGGACCCAGATTGATTACCGCGATCATGACCTCTCCACGATAGTCGGCATCAATGGTGCCGGGAGAATTGATAAGCCCGATGCCGTGTTTTACCGCCAGCCCGCTGCGGGGCCTGATCTGGGCTTCGTACCCCGGAGGTAATTCCATGGCAAACCCGGTGGGCAGCATGGCGATCTCCCCTTTTTCCAGCAATACGTCTTCGGTGACCGCGGCACATATATCCATTCCTGCAGACTGAGGGGTCATATAACGGGGCAGGGCAATATCTGAATCCGACTCGGGGCGCAAACGTAAAAATTTTATGATGGGGGAGGGGGCCATAGATAATTAATAAAATAAATGCCTAAAGTGCCTAAAATGTCTAAAATGCCTAAAATAATTGTATTCTATCGATTCAATAAAAGAATATTTGGAAACCAGTCACGGTGCAAACTATCTTAGTACATTTAGAACATGAATGTACCCAACCTTATGCATATAAAGTTTTTTATCTGAATCCTTTCAGTCTGACCGAATTAAAATGACAGAATGCCTTAACTTTAGGCATTTTAGGCAATTTAGGCACTTTAGGCATTCTCCTTTTCCACTTTAGTGGGAAAGGATTTCTTCCAATTCTTTTTTTTCGTCATCAACCGGTCCCAGCAGGGTATAGGTTATTTTTTCCGGCTTGATGAGTTCATCGGCCAACTCGAGGATATCATCTGTGGTAACGGCTTCAATTTTTTCAATAATTTCCTGCAGCGGTATGTCGCCGCCAAAATGCATTTCGTTTTGAGCGTTTCGAACCATATGATTGTCGGCACTTTCTGAGGCCAGCAATAAACTGCCCTTGGTATACTCAATGGCACCTTGCAGCTCTGATAGTTCGACCCTCTCGGTTTTCAATTTAACAATTTCATCCAATACCAGCAGGATGGTTTCACGCGCCCGTTTGGGATCAACACCCATATAGAAGCCGAACATGCCGGTATCCACATGAGAAGAAATAAATGAATACACGCTGTAGGCAAGGCCCCGGCGTTCCCGCACCTCTTGAAAAAGCCTGGAGCTCATGTTGCCGCCGACGATGGTGTTCAAAAGAGAGAAGGCGTAGCGCCGTGGATCGGTGATGGCCAATCCCTGGGTGCTCAGGCAGATGTGCATTTGTTCCAGGTCGCGGTGGTTGAAATCAACCACTGAGCGTCCGGGGGGGGCTACGCGCTGGGGGAAATCCTCTCCGGATTGGATGGCTTCAAATGACGGCCCGATCAAATCGACGAGATGACCGTGGTCCAGGTTGCCGGCCGCGGAAATCAAAATACGATCGGGTTGATACAGGTGGTGAAAAAATTTTTTTAAGGTCCGGTCATCAAAACGAATAATGTTTTTAGGTGTGCCCAGAATGGATCGCCCCAGCGGATGCTCGCCCCAAAAATTATGACCGGAAAGCACATGGACGTATTCATCGGGGCTGTCCTCGACCATGCCGATTTCCTGCAGGATAACCGGCCGCTCTTTATCGATTTCGTCGGGGTCAAATAGCGAGTTGATAAAAATGTCGGAGAGGATATCGACCATGGTCTCCGTATGGGTGTCCATGACCCTGGCATGGTAACAGGTATTTTCCATGCTCGTAAAGGCGTTGGTATGACCGCCGATGGCATCAAATTCTTTGGCAATTTGATAGGCAGAGCGTTTGCTGGTGCCCTTAAAAATCATGTGTTCGATAAAGTGGGAGAGCCCGCTTTCAGTTTCGGTTTCATCCCGGGCGCCCACGTCGACCCACACCCCCATTGACACCGAGCGGGTGTCACGTCCATCTCCCTCATCCAAAACAGCTTTATGGCTCAGACGGATTTTTCCATCCCTGCCTATTTCAAGCACCTTTACCCTGAGCTGATCGCCTTCCTTTACGATGTCGGACACTTTGGTCACCCGCTGCTTGGCCAGCTGAGAAATGTGCACCAGGCCGTCGGTGCCGGGCATTATTTGAACAAAAGCGCCAAAATCCATAATTTTAACAACCTTGCCTTCGTAAATGGCGCCAACTTCCGGTTCCCTGACAAGCTCTTCAATCATTTTGATCGCGGCTTCGCCTTCTTCTTTTGAGAACGCGGCGACTTTTACCAGGCCCGAATCGTCGACCGCGACGCTGGTGCCGGTTTCGCTCTGGATGCCGCGAATAACTTTGCCGCCGGGGCCGATGATTTCGCGGATTTTATCCGGTTTAACCTGAATGGTGATAATGGTCGGCGCAAAGGGCGAAAGTTCCTGACGCGGTTTCTCCAGTGCTTCGGCCATCTTGCCCAGGATATGCAAGCGTCCGGTTCTGGCCTGCTCCAGAGCGTTTTCCATGATGTCCCTGGAGAGCTCAAGGATTTTGATATCCATTTGAAGCGCTGTGATTCCTTCCCGGGTGCCGGCAACTTTAAAATCCATATCGCCGGTGTGATCTTCATCTCCCAGAATATCGGAAAGGATGACGACCTGATCGTCCTCTTTGACAAGGCCCATGGCTATTCCCGCCACCGGCGCTTTTATGGGAACTCCGCCGTCCATAAGGGCCAGGCAGCATGAGCATACGGTTCCCATGGAGGATGATCCGTTGGATTCCAAAACTTCTGATACCAGCCGAATCGTATAGTCAAAATCTTCTTTGTCGGGCAGAATTTTTTCAATCGCCCGGGTGGACAATCCGCCGTGTCCGATATCCCGGCGGCTGGGGCCCCCCATGCGTTTGACCTCACCGACAGAATACGGCGGAAAGTTGTAGTGCAGCATAAAGGGACGGAATTCTTCACCACTCAGCGTTTCTACCCGCTGCTCATCCTGGCCCGAGCCCAGGGTGAGCACGCCGATGACCTGGGTTTCTCCCCGGGTAAAAAGACCGCTGCCATGGGGGCGGGGCAGGATGCCGACCTCACAGGTAATCGGCCGAATTTCGTCAAAGCGGCGGCCGTCTATTCGGCGGCCTTCTTTCAGGATGAGATCCCGGCTGATTTTTTTCTGCAAATCACCCAGGACGTCATAGGCTTCTTCCTGACGCTCGGCCCAGTCCTCACCCAGGTTATCAACGGTCTCCGTTTTGAGATTGCGCATGGCCGCGCTGCGTTGAATTTTTTCAGGAATTAGAAGCGTCTCCCTGATGCGATCGGAGGCTTCTGTTGCAACCAGGTGTACCAGGTTTTCATCTTTTTCAGGAGGCGAAAACGGCCTTTTGGGTACGCCGTTGCTTTCTTTAAGTTTTAATTGCATATCAATCAGCGGCTGCATGGCCTGGTGGCCAAAAAATATGGCTTCCAGCATGTCGGCCTCGCTGACCAGATTCCCGCCGCCTTCCACCATCACCACACCTGTCTTGGAGCCGGCCACAATAATATTGATGTCGCTGTTTTCCCATTCCGCGATGGCGGGATTCACTGTCAACTGGCCGTCTATGCGACCGACTCGCACACTTGCAATGGGACCGGCAAAGGGGATGTCGGAAATTGTCAGGGCGGCTGAAGTGCCGACCATGGCCAGGGTGTCGGGATCATTTTCCTGATCCATCGACAATACGGTGGCAATTACCTGGGTTTCAAAACGGTATTGCTTGGGAAACAGGGGGCGAATGGGCCGGTCGATCAGGCGGGCCGTCAGCGTTTCCTTTTCACTGGGACGGCCGATTTCACGGCGAAAATAGTTCCCCGGAATCCGGCCGGCAGCATATATTTTTTCCTGATATTCGACGGTAAGGGGCAAAAAGTTTGCTGCTCTTTCTTGGTGGGCGGATACGGCGGTGACCAGGACGATGGTGTCTCCATACTGGACCACAACCGACCCGGATGCCTGTTTGGCAACTTTGCCGGCTTGGATACTCATTGTTTTTCCGCCGATTTCTTCTTTAAACATAATTTCCATGTTGTCTCCTAACGATTAAACGATCCTGTAACTGAACCGGCCTGATATCAGAGAATAAGTATATCAGACTGTTGTCCGTGTCGTCTATTTATGGTTTAAATTCGAATCTACAGGGCGATACCAAAGACCACCAAACAAATTTTGACCGGGAAGCTTACCCGACAAGTGTGGGAGAAGATGGGGTGATGATCCAGGTACCGCCAGTTTCAATTTTCCTCTGGTGTGTATGGGTATAAAGAAGCATTACGGCCGGTTGGTTACTTTTTTAAGCCCAGGGTTTGAATAATTGTCCGATAACGGTTGACATCTTTGTACTTGACATAGTTGAGAAGCCGGCGGCGCCTTCCGACCAGCATCAAAAGTCCCCTGCGAGAATGATGATCCTTTTTGTGAATCTTCAAGTGTTCGGTGAGATAAGAAATTCGGTGGGTCAAAAGTCCAACCTGTACTTCCGGGGACCCGGTATCGGTTTCGTGCAATTTGAATTTCTCGATCAGTTTCTTCTTATCATCGGTTGTGAAAGTCAATTTCTTTTTCGCCTCCTCTAGTTAAAAATCCTTCAAAATAAGTTTTTGTATTGCTAACTCCGGTTCGACCGGCTCAGGCATCTTACTTGAGAAACACACAGCAGTAATTCAACCGCCGATCGTGTTTTTGATAGTTTAATATTGCAACAAGATCCCCTGTTTGATCAACAACTTTTATATTTGGACCTGAAATGCGGGTTCCCTCGATTCCACCATTGCCGACCAAATCCCGGGTCGTAATCATTTGGCCCTGTCGGATTTTTTCAACCAACTGCCCATCAGCTCTACATGTGGGCATATCCGGCAATGTATCTGCCATGCTGATTATTTTTTCCGGCAATCGTTCACTGGTTGCCAGTTTTTCCAGGCTGGATAATGATACTGCCTGATCCAGCACAAATCCACTGCTTGCAGTCCGTTTTAGCCTATTTAGATGCCCACCGCAACCCAATGTTTTGCCGATATCGGCCCCCAGGGTTCGGATGTAGGTGCCGGCAGAACATGATACCTCAAAACGAATCAATGGGAGCGCGATGTCCAGAATGTTAATACTGTATATCTCAACTCGCCGGGGCGGTTTTTGGACCGGGTTGCCGCTGCGGGCAAGTTTATATAGCGGAACACCTTTGTGCTTTAAGGCCGAATAAACCGGCGGCATCTGCTCCAGGGGCCCTTCGAAACTTTTAAATACCTCTTGTATGGTTTGCTGCGAAAAATTGTCCGGCTCGGCGGTTGAGATGACGGTGCCGGTTAAATCCTGGGTATCCGTTTCTTCTCCGAGTTTGAGTTCGGCAATATATTTTTTGGGGCCGTGCAGCAAAAAGCCGGCCAGCCGGGTGGCCTGATTGACACAGCATATCAGCACACCCTCGGCAAATGGGTCCAGTGTGCCGGTGTGCCCGACTTTTTTCACCCTGAGCGTTTTTTTTACGATCGATACGACCCTGGCAGATGTCATGCCAGCCGGTTTATCGATAACGATAATACCATTCTGGCCGCTGGTCTCTGGCATCACAAATTCTGTGCCAACGTAATGATGTCGGATTTTAATTTTGTCAGTGTCGTTTCAACCTGGAACCCGGCGGCACTCGAATGTCCGCCGCCTCCGAAAGAGCCGGCGATGGTTGCTACATCAACGCTTCCGTCCGAACGCAGGCTCACATGGTAACGGCCGTGGCTGTCTGAATTCGTTTTACCGTTTTTTTGTTCCTGGATCAAGGCTGCGACTTTGACGTCTTCGATACGTCTGGCATAATTTATCATTCCGTCAACATCCTCAGAATTGGTTCCGGTTTCTTCAAACATGGCGTCGGTGACCGTCATAATCGACAATTTACCGTTATCCGATATTTCAATTGAATCAAGGGCCAGATTTAATAGCTTTATGCGACCCAGTGAGTACGTACCATAAACGTGCCGGGCAACATTATGGGGTTCAACCCCCAGTTCCGCCATTTCCCGGCTGATGGCAAAGGCGGCCTGGTTGGTGCTTGAAAAACGAAACGATCCCGTATCGGTTAAAATACCTGTATATAGGGACGTTGCAATGGCTTTGTCTATGGGCACGTCCAAGGCTTTAATAAGCCGGTAGACAATTTCAGCCGTGGAACAGGCCATTGGATCGATGAGCTGAATATCGCCGAAGCCGGTATTGGAAATATGGTGATCGATGTTGATCACCATCGGTATCCGGCTGACGGTGGTGCTGGCCTCGCCAATACGCGGCAGGTCGCCGCAATCCAGGATGAGTGCCACATCATAGGTGTTTGCTTTTTTAATATGCCTGACGATTCGTTCCACAGAAGGCAAAAATCGATAGACAGCCGGAATCGGACTGGCGTTGTAAATGGTTGTTTTTTGGCCCAGTTTGCCGATAGCCAACCCCAGGGCCAGAAGAGAACTGACGGCATCGCCGTCCGGATCCGAATGTGAGGCCAGCAAAATATGGGTGGCTTCTTTAATTTGATTACTGATCTGGTCCATTTGAGGTTTTTATTTTTTCAAGCAATTGATCGATATGAGACCCATAATCAAAAGAGTCATCATAAAAAAAATTTAAATCCGGCATATAGCGCAAACCAAGTTTGGCTGCAAGGTTTCTTTTTATAAATCCACGGGCGCTTTCAAATCCCTTGGCTGCATCTCCCGATCTTTTTTCATCACCTGAGACAACAAAATAAATACGCGCCAGCTTTAAATCGGCCGACATTCTAACCTTTGTGATGGTCGTCATATGCAGCCGGGGGTCGTGAATACTTTTTTTTATTAAGTCCGACAGGGTTTCCTGAATTAACCCACTGACCCTGTCAGCCCGGGAAAAAGACGTCATAGATGAATAATTTCCATTTCCGTATCGATGATTTCCGCCAGGCCCAGATCTTCGGCCATATTGAAAATCTTGTCAATTTTTGAATTTATCAGCGAGGCGTCATTGCCGACCAGTGAGAAACCGATTTCCGCTCTCTGATAAATATCGTTTGATCCCACCTCGGCCGCTGAAATATTAAAATTGTTGCGCAACCGGCTGATCATTGATTTAACCACCTTGCGCTTGCCTTTCAAAGAACGGCAATCATGCAGCCGTAGTGTAATAATTGCGATACCGACTACCATCTTTGCTTCACTTCGTTAAAGGATCGCTTCGCTAAAGGTTTGAGGTCGCACGGCCATGTAATAGGTTTGAGGAGCGCTTCGCTTTAGGTTTGAGGCAAAACAGAATCGGACCATATTTACCTTAAACCT
>JAFDDW010000188.1 GCA_019310665.1 Deltaproteobacteria bacterium | reverse complement strand
TTGAAATCAGTAACCGCCACCAGGATGCCGGCACACATTTCGGCCATAAAATGGGCATCCACATAGAGGGAGTAGCGGGGAAATCCGCTGTTAACCGTTCGCTTGAGATGTTTGGGCAGGGGGCAGTCAAAACCGAAGCGTTTAAAAAAGCGGGCATAAATCTCAATGCGATCGGTAATCTGTGCCAGGGTCTCCCGCTTTCTCATTTTGCGCAGAAGCTTCCGTTTATATTGGTCAAAACCCGGCGGATTTGAAGCATCGCGACATCCGGTGATCAGGGTGAGACCGAACCCCACACCGGGATATTGTTCCCGGTATTTTTGCGACATGCTAAATAGATCCCCCATGGCAATGCTCCCTGTTTTTGGTTGATTGGTTGAATCACTACCGGCATTATTGACTCTCTATGTCAAATCCGTGACTGATAAAAAATGATCAATCTTAACTGGTTCTCTTTAGGCATCGTGACATCCTATAAATAGCTGTATTTTAATTAAATATTTTTGTCTTCTTGATTTGGATAATTTGGTATGCTTTTTGCTGCATTAGTGAATAACACAATTAGGGGAAAAAAATATCGAAGGAGATTGAGTCATGATTAGAAAAATTTTTATCTTATTTGCTTTGGGAATTTTTTTGGTTAGTTGTGCAAGCGTACCGACCAGCAGTCCGCCACCGAAGCCCCAGGAAGTGATTGTAACAATCCAGGCCACTGATCCGGCGAAAGTAACCGTTCAGGAACAACCCAAGGATCGGGTGAACAAATCCATGGAAGTCTCCAACCCGGAAGGTCGTCTGTCACAGCTGTCGTTCATTTCAAATGACAAGGCTTTTATAAAAATTTTCTCCGGCCTGTCGGTAGCAGACGTCACCCGGTTGTGGAACGATTTTGTCGTCCTGGAAAACAACACCACCATTCGTGATGTGAATCTGTTCATTAACTCTCCCGGTGGGGATGCTTTTTCCGGCCTTGCCCTGGCGGATCAGATCGAACGGGCCCGAAGAAAAGGTTTTAAAATCACGGCCCATGCCTCCGGGATCATCGCCAGCGCGGCCGTACCTGTTTTTGCGGTTTGCGATGTCCGCCTGGCCGCTCCGGGAACCATTTTCATGGTGCACGAAGCCGCGCTCTGGAAATGGCCGGGACGCGAAACCGCTTCGGATATTCAATCCCAGAACGAGTTGATGCATCTGCTGCGCGATCGTTACATCGGAAAACTCGTTGACAATTCCAACCTGGGCAAAACCAAGTGGCAAGAGTTGGAGAAAAAGACGACCTGGTTTAGTGCTGACAAGGCCCTGAAATGGGGACTGGTGGACAGTATCGAATAGATCGTTATGGAAATATCTTTCCAGGATTAAGTATACCGTTGGGATCAAACAATGATTTCACGCGCTGCATCCATTGCAGGCTGGATCCGTGCTCGGTGGCCATGTATTTCCTTTTTCCGATCCCCACCCCGTGCTCACCGGTGGCTGTACCTCCCAGATTCAGCGCCCGGGCAACCACGGTGTTGACGACCCGATCGATTTTATCCCATTCTGTCTTATCTCCCTTTTTCCCGACGACAACCAGATGAACATTGCCGTCACCGGCATGGCTCAGGGTATAGCCCACGATTTTGCTGGCATCCACTTCTTCCCGGATCGTTTTTATCAGTTCCGGATATTGGGTGTTCGGCACGGCCACATCCGTTGACAGCACCCGGCAGCCCGGATGATTGCGAATGATTGTCTCGCCCAGGCCGTGGCGAGCCTTAAAGATGTGATCCCTTTCCGCCCGGCCCAACCCCGGTCTGAACTGCAGGCATCCTTCGGTCCGGCAAATCTCCTCAGCCATCTCCAGTACCTCAGACAACTGGCCGGTCGTAATCCCGTGAAATTCGATAAACAGGGTCGGTGAGACGCTTAGATCAAGATTCTCCTCCTTGTTCATCAAAGCAATGGATTCGGGTCCCAACAATTCCAGTGCCGCCGGGTTGAGTCCGGCGCGTTTGATTTCAAAAACAGCCTTGCCGGCGGTCTCGACACTTGGAAAAGTGGCAACGGCGGCAGAAAATTCCGGTGGAAGCCCGGTCAGTCGAACGGTGGCTTTAACAACGATTCCCAGGGTTCCTTCGGAGCCGACCATCAGGCGAATAAGGTCATATCCGGACGAGGTTTTGCTGGATCGGGTTCCCATTTCGACGATCTCTCCGTTAGCCATCACCACCGTCAATTGCAAAACATAATCCTTGGTGGAGCCGTAATATACCGTGCGGGTGCCGCTGGCATTGTTGGCAATCATCCCGCCGATAGTGGCCCGCGCCCCGGGATCCGGTGGGAAAAACAGACCTGTATGCTTGAGCTTGGCGTTTAAATCCTGGTAGATCACCCCCGGCTCTACGTCGGCCTGAAAATCCTCTTCCCGGATTTCCAAAATCCGGTTCATCTGCGAAAAATCCAGCACAATCCCGTGTTTCATCGGAATCGGATTGCCTTCCAGGCTCGATCCGGAACCCCACCCGGTAATCGGAATCCGGTGTTCGTCGGCATATTTTAAAATGCCGGAAACCTCAGTTGCAGACAAAGGCCAGATGACCGCTTCCGGGCGACTGCGCGGATGGTAGGACTGATCCCTGGCATGCAGATCCAGCACCGATTCTCCGGTGGAAAACCGATCCGCATCCACCATGGATTGAAGTGCTTTAATATGGGTTTCAGTGAGGGAATTAAATTGCAATTTCAGACCTCGTAATTAACTTTAAAAATGAGTCAATTTTTTGGGCACTATTTATATTTATTAGCGCCGAATTGGGGGATTTAGGGTATAACAATTTAGGTATTGCGAATTTAGGAATTTAGGAATTAAAGGATACATCCTAATCTTATATAAAACCCAATTCCTCAATGCCTTAATCCCTCAATCCCTTAATCCTTCAATTCCTAAATTCCTCAATCCTTTAATTCCTAAATCAGACCCGTATCCAATTTTCATACAATTCCGCGACATATAGCGGCTGCCCCAGCCCCGCTTCCAGCCCGTAGGCAGCCGCGAGAAATATTATGTCATATTTACCTTTACACCACAATACTTCGCCGGGAAAGCATTTTACAGATTGCTTCTTGACTTGGCACCCTATCCCTAATAAAAAATATCATTTAAAAATCAAAGCGTTCAAACATTTATCCAGGGGGATGACAATGAAGATCAAAGACCAGGAAGTTATCCTGAAAGGGACAGCCGGCAACGTCAAAATTCAACGCATGCCGGACGGCTTTCCCCGGATCGAATCCGACGAAGAAATCGATCTTCATTACGGGTTGGGATACATGCATGGCCATGATCGCCAGATGCATATGTGGCTTATGAAGATCTTCGGTCAGGGCAGGGCCTCAGAATGTATAAAAGCCGACAAGGATCTGATTGAACTCGACAAATTTATGCGCTGGATTGATCTGGGCGGTGACGCAGCAGACGAAGTTCAACAATTATCAAATGAAAGCGACGAAATTTTCAGGACCTACTGCCGCGGGGTAAACGACGCCATCGCAGATTCCAAAACCCCTTTTGAATTTAGGCTGACCGGATACAAACCCGACAGCTGGACGCCTGAAGATATCATCCTGATGATTAAGATGATTGGATTCTTGGGATTATCCCAGAGTCAGGGGGATATTGAAAAATTCATCATGCAAATCATCAGAAATGATGTTGAACCTTGCAAAATAAAGGAGCTTTTTCCTTACATCAGAGAAGACATCCCTGAAGATCTCATTAAAATCATTAAGCAGGTTAAATTTTTCCGACCGATCATCCCGGAGCCAATCAAATGGCTGGGACGCCTGGCCGGTTTTTCCGCGAGCAATAATTGGGCGATCAGCCCCGGAAAAACAGCTTCGGGCAAAGCCATGCTTTGTGGTGATCCCCATTTGGCCATCCAACTGCCTTCCATCTGGTATTCCGCCCTCATGACTTCGCAGGACCATTACATGATGGGTGCCACCTGGCCGGGAGTTCCCTCCGTTGTTTTGGGTCGATCCCCCAATCTTGCCTGGGCGGTGACCTATGGCACCATGGATATGATTGATTATTTCATCGAGGAAGTGAGGGACCAAAAATACCGGCGGGGCGATCAATGGCTGCCGTTTACTGTTAGAGAAGAAATTATTAGGCCCAAGAAAAAAGAGCCCCTGGTCATCAAAATTTATGAAAATGAGCACGGAATCCTGGAGGGGGAACCCGATGAGGACGGGTATTATCTCAGCCTTGCCTGGACCGGCCGCAAAGGCACCGCCGCAGAAACGGCCAACAATCTTTTCAAAGTATTCCATGCTAAAAATGCAGGGGAAGCGCTGAATTACTTTGCGAGTCTTCCCTTCGGACCTTTCAACTGGATCACGGCAGATACCGGGGGCAATATCGGCTACCAGTTGAGCGGGCTCTACCCGCATAAGGCTGAGAATACGTCAGGTCTCCTGCCTTACCTGGGCTGGGATGAAAATCAAGACTGGCAGGGTATGATCAGCCCGGATAAGTATCCCCGGTCATTGAATCCGGAACAGGGCTTTATTATCACAGCCAATCAGGATTTGAACCATCTGGGCGAGGTTGCACCCATGACCCTGCCCATGTCAAGCTACCGGGCGGACCGCATCCAGGAACTGCTCGAGAAAGGTGAATCACTGACCACAGAAGACATGAAAAAAATCCACTATGACCTGTATTCAAAACAGGCCGAAGCATTTATGAAAATTATAAAACCGCAGCTGCCTTCCACAGAGAACGGTGAAATATTAAGAAACTGGGACCGAAGATATGATGCCGCCTCTCTTGGCGCCACCCTGTTTGAGAGGATCTACCGGGAACTGCTGGAACTGGTTTTCGGTGAAAATGGCATGGGTGTCGATGTGATCGGACACATGATCACGGATACCTCCATGTTCGCCATGCTCCATGGTAATTTTGATCAGGTTTTGCTAAAAGAGACATCGGCCTGGTTCGCAGATCAGTCAAGAGAACAAATATATCAAATGGCCATTGACCGTGGTCTGAGAAAACCGGCCATCCCTTATGGACAAACGCGCAAAATATATATCCTTAATTTATTTTTCGGCGGTAAACTTCCCAAAATTTTCGGATTCGACTACGGCCCCTATGAGCATATCGGCAGCCGCGCAACCATTCCGCAAAGCCAGATATTTAGGGCCATGGGACAATCGGCAACATTTGCGGCCTCATACCGGATGATAGCGGATCTGGATAATGATGAATTACTCAACAATCTTCCCGGAGGCCCTTCAGACAGGCGGTTTTCCAAATATTACAAAACGGGACTGACTGAATGGATGAGCGCCCGGTATCATGTTTACAAACCCTAACCCG
>JAFDDW010000187.1 GCA_019310665.1 Deltaproteobacteria bacterium | reverse complement strand
AAAGGTCACAAAATCGTGCGGAAATTTAGTTGAGCATGTATTTTTCGGGATTTACCGGAATTCCATTCAGGTGAACCTCATAGTGGACGTGAGGACCTGTACTGCGACCGGTGCTGCCCATCAAAGCAATGGTCTCCCATCGTTTTACTTTATCTCCCCGTTTTCTCAGCAATTTATGATTATGACCGTAGCGGGTAACCATGCCGTGGCCGTGATCGATAACGATGGTATAACCGAGCAAGCCTTTTTTACCGGAGAAGGTCACAACGCCGTCGGCCGTGGCCAGGATAGGAGTTCCCTTGCGAGAGGCAATATCATATGCCTTGTGAAATTCGCGTTTTCCGGTAAAGGGGGATTTGCGATAGCCGAACTTGGAAGTGACCCAGGACTTTACACTCCGGGATATCGGACGGATCGCCGGCGTAGAGGCCAGCAGATTCTGTTGATCTTCAAGAGATCTTAGAAGTGATTCAAATTCTTCCTGTTGACTGCCGGATGCACGGCTGAGCTGCTCGATCTGTTCGTGCATATCACGCATCAAACTGTTATGTTTTTCAGTGAGGGGCAGTTGAGCATCCAGATCGTCGGGGATGGAGCCGCCCACACCGAAAATATTGTCTGATTCGTTGGCATCCTCAAGATTGGCAATTATGCGAATCTTTTTCTCGAAACCGCTCAGTGCCAGCAATTTGGATTTTAAGGCATTAATTTCACTGGCAAATTTTTGAATTTGTTTGCGTTGAAGATGAATCTCATCCATCCGGCTCGAAAGATAGACTTCTCGATTCTGAAGGTGTGCGGTCGTTTCCCTGAGGTTATAATAATCGTATATGATATAACCAACAACAAGGAAAATGGCGATAAGCACAGCCCCGAACAGGTGAATCGCGGTTTTGGATGTACAGACCTGTTTGGCGGGTGCGCCACTGCTGCTCAATATAACAAAGGAAATTTTCTTTCGCATGATCAAGGCACCTTAAAATTCAACTTGCAATTTTTTTCAGAATTTCATGACGGGGATTCGTCTGAAAATTACCTTGAAGTCTACCAAGTTAAAAACGCCTTTGGGTTCACTCACCCAAGGCGTCACGCAAGCAACCACACAGCAACCCGGCTTTCTCCACCCCCAAGCGGCTCTATCCCCATGGTCCTTACGTCGCCATTTTTCGGTGACTTTGCCCCTCCCTGGACGAATCCTTCCAAATTTAAATAATATTTGGAATCGGTAGTTTTGTCAAGTTCAAATGGACATCATACCGTTGCGTTTCAACATAGGTTATATCGGCAAATCAAAAAGAAAACTTTAGTTTTTTTAGTTTCTTTTTTATTCGCGGTGAATTCAGGGGCCGTCACGCCAATTAATAGTTGGAATAAGGAAAAAAAATCGAGGAAGGGTCCGATCTATTTATCTCAAATAATACCAGACCCTTACCTTCCTTTAGCCATTATTCTTGCCGCTCAATTACATCAGGCCCAGCTTAAACTTTAATGCTTTTAAGGTGTTCACCATCAGCATGGTAACAGTCATGGGTCCGACTCCCCCGGGGACCGGTGTAATGAAGCCGGCAATTTCCCTGGCTTCGTCGAAATCGACATCCCCTTTCAGAATGGCAATCTTCTTTCCGGTTTTTTCGCTGATTTTTTCACCCACCCGGTTAACCCCCACATCAATAACACAGGCTCCCGGCTTAATCCACTGCGGTTTGACCAGTCCGGGAACTCCGGCGGCAACAATTAAAATATCAGCACGTTTGCAGTGGCCTTCGAGATCTTTTGTGCGGGTGTGAACCACGGTAACGGTCGAGTTGGCACCATCACCTTTTTGCAGCATCATATTTGCGATGGGTTTTCCGACAATATTGGAACGGCCGACGACCACCACCTCTGCGCCGCTGGTTTCAACACCGGAGCGGACAATCATTTGTTGAATACCGGCTGGTGTGCAGGGGGGAAATCTTATCTCATCACCACCGATCATCAGCCGGCCCACATTAACAGGATGAAATCCATCCACGTCTTTGTCGGGATCAATGGCATTCAACACCTTTTTGTCATTGATATGTTTGGGAAGGGGAAGCTGCACCAAAATCCCGTGGATATTGTCGTCGTTATTATATTTGTCAACCAGGGCCAGAAGATCCTCTTCGGAAATGTCTTCGGGCTGGCTGGCTTGAATTTCCTTGAATCCAAGTCGATTGGCCGTCTTAATCTTGAGCGTAACATAAGACATGGAAGCGGGATTTTCCCCAACCAGAATAGTGACAAGCCCGGGAACAGCCCCGTGCTTTTCTTTGATTTCCGCTACTTCTTTCTGAATCTCATCAAGAATTACTTCGCGAATTTCGGTCCCCTTGATTAATTTGGCAGTCATCTTCAACCTCCTTTTAAAAATATTTAAAGTTTCTTCTCACCCCATCTTTGCCTGTTTAAGGAATATTTATTTGATCTTTCTAATTCAATAATATGGCGATGTCAAGAGTACTGGATACTCGATACTGGCTGCTCGATACTGGTTTCTGGTTGCTGGTTACTGGTTGCTGGTCGCTGGTTTCTGGCAATATAAGGATATCAGGTTTAAGGTGTAAGGCTCCCGCCGTCGTTCTAAAAAATGGAACTATGGCGGGCAATCAAGGCTAAGCTGTAAAATAAGATCATATCCTTACAAAAATCCGAAATCCGAAATCTGAAATCGAATGAATCCCAAATCCTAAATCCGAATTCAAAACTCTGTCCTTTTTTTCTTTCCGCCTTCCGCATTCCGAATTCAAAACTCTGTCTTCTGTTTTTTACATCGGAAACGGCACGTTGAGCAATCCGGTGGTTTCATCAAATCCCAGCATGATGTTCATATTTTGAACGGCTTGGCCGGCGGCTCCCTTTACCAGGTTGTCAATGGCTGAAATGATGATCAATCGGTTGTTGCGCTCATCGAGCTTAAAGCCGATGTCACAAAAATTGGTGCCGCGTACGTGCAATGTATCCGGCAATCTGTCCTGCGGACACAGCCGGATAAAGGGCCGCTGAGAATAGGCTGCTGAATAGCAAGCGATGATATCCTGCGCTTCGAGGTCAGCGGTCGGGGTGCCATAGATAGTGGTCAGCATACCGCGCGTCATGGGAACCAGATGGGGCACGAACGTGATGGATACCGCTTTTTGAGCTTCGCGACTCAGCACCGCATCCATTTCCGGATTATGGCGATGCACCGCTACCTTATAGGCCTTAAAGGATTCATTGACCCCGCAAAAATGGGAGGCCGCCGCAAGGGAGCGGCCGGCACCGCTGACACCTGATTTTGAATCCGCAACCAGCGTGGCGGGGTCCAGCAGGCCCTGTTTTATCAAGGGAATAAGCGGCAACAGCACGCTGGTGGGGTAACAGCCCGGGTTGCCGATGAGGGTCGCCTTTTCGATCTGCTCGGCATAGATTTCACTGAGACCATAAACGGCAGATGTAAGCAACTCTTTGGCCGTATGCGTCTGATAAGCCGATTCATAGACGGCCGCATCGTTAAATCGAAAATCCGCCGACAAATCGATCACCTTTTTCTCACGTTTTATAAAATCGGGTACGTAGGTCATGGGGAGCTGGTGCGGAAGCGCCATAAACACGACATCGGCATGGTCGCAAATGTGGTCGACGGAATACTTTTCGCAGACAAGATCGACCATTCCGGCAAGAGCGGGATACACTTGATCAAACCTGACCCCGGCAAATTGACGGGAGGTTAAAACCGCTAATTTCACCTCCGGATGGCCGGACAGAATTCTGACCAATTCCGCACCGGCGTATCCGGTGGCTCCAACTATGGCAACACGAGTCATGGTATCGTGCTCCTTTCACTGTAATAATACAGCCCTCGTCATTCAGCTTGGAAAAACAGCTGTGACTCTTTAGCTGTCATGGGATTGCATGAAAATTGGACACGGGTCTGATTGAGGAATTAAAGGATTGAGGAATTTAGGAATTGAATGAATTCTATCTGTTTTAATTGATTGATTTTATCCTTTAATCCCTCAATTCCTAAATCCCTAAATTCCCCAATTTGGCGTTAACAAATATAAATAGTGTCCAAAAAATCGACTCATTTTTAAAGTTAATGACGAGGTCTGAAATTCGTGTTTCATACCAGAGACGCCACGCGACTGCAAGCAGAATCGGGCGAGGTTCAGGGGAACGTCAAAGTAAATCCTAATCCGGACAAGCCGGAATTGAAGATAGTGATACAATCAAATTTCAGAAGACCACTATTTTTTGTGCAAAGCCGGCTGCAGTACAACGACCCATCCGACAAAATCTTTATTCAATTCGATGGGCGAGACAACGGTTCCAATAACTTGGGAGTTAAAGTTGGCATAAAATGAATATTGTTTTATATCTGATTGCCGCCGCACCAGTTTGAGTCCTTGCACCAACTCGGCCCGCTCACCGTTGGCAAACAGATCGGCGACCGGGTAATTGATGGCCTCCTCCGAACGCCTGCCGATAATTTCAAGTGCCACCCGGTTAGCATTGATAATTCGGGTATCGTCGTCAACGATAATAATACCGGCCGCAGCACATTCAATCACCGCCTGATGAAATTGCAGCGAGTTAAGCAATTCCATAGCGTCGCGCCGGGGGAAAACGTTGCCGGTCGCAAGAACTTTTTTGTCCGCCGGCGGGGAAAAAGGCCGGGTTTCAATTTCCGCCATGAATTCGTTTAACTTAATGGTCAACTGGTCTATCGGACCTTTGGCGATATAAAAGTCGGCCCCGATCTCATTCAGCGAACCGATTTGTTCGATCATTGTTCCCGACAGGGCCACCATGGGAATTTGATTCCCGTTGTATTTGTTGCGGATGAACTTGAAAAACTGTCTGCCGTCCACTTTAGGAAGCACTAAATCGGCAAACAGCAGATCAACCATATCATCTTCCAGCTTGGCGATGCCTTCTTTCCCGTTATAGGCTTTTAATACCTTATAGCCCCGCTTAGTCAGCAGTTCACTTAAAAATTCAACAAAAAAATAATCACTATCAACTACCAGCACTTTTTTTTGCATAACTTTCACCCAACCAGGAAAAATTGAATATTGAATACTGAATATTGAATAATTATGGTATCCTATCTATTTTAAATTCAGCTCCGGCGGAACACCCGAACATCTATTACCACGATAGGCCCACTGCGCCTATCCCCGCAACCCGTAACTCGGAACCAGCAACCCGTAACTCGGAACCCGCATCCCGTAACTCGGAACCCGCATCCCGCAACCCGCAACCCGCAACCCGTAACTCGCAACCCGATTCCAGCAGCAACCAGCAACCAGCAACCAGCAACCAGCAACCAGAGTCCAGCATTACGCCACAGAAACACGGCGAACTTCCAGGAT
>JAFDDW010000740.1 GCA_019310665.1 Deltaproteobacteria bacterium | reverse complement strand
CCGCAACCCCTTTGCGCATCAACCGCTGAAGCAGCATCGGGCGCACCTGTTTCAAAATTTCAGTGAGCCAATCAACATCGTCAAACTTGAGGCTGTCTGAATCTTCCTTCAGTTCTTTGGGGATTTTTTTCTCAATATCGCTGAACTCCTCTGACAGTGCGAGCACCCTATCCGGGTTGGAAGACATTTCATCGAACAGGGACACAAGCTCACCAATGGCTCCGTCGCCTGTTTGAAGAGCTTGTTCCGAAGCCGGTAAAGTGGTGTGAAATTTTAACTTTTCCCCCCATATCTGACCGCCGCCGATGTCTATTGCCGCCGATCGGATTTCATTGCTCCAGTGTTCAACATTGGTGAGAAGCTCCGAGTGCCCAGGCGTTTCTCCTTTAATAACCACGCGGGTAACTAAAGGTAATCCCTCATTTTCATCCATTAATTTTTCGAGTTGCTTACCCAAGCGAGCGACAACATCGTAGGCACTTTCAGCGCCGCTTGAATCAACATCTGCGATTACCCAGCGGATGACATCCAAAGGCCTGAACTCCGGCTCCGGGCGGCCATTGTCATCGACAGTGACCAACAGGCAACCTTTGGGACCGGTCTCGCGGATATGACGCCCTTGAATGCATCCTGAAAAAACCACCAGCGGATCATCGAGCAGGGTTTCATATTGATGAACGTGCCCTAAGGCCCAATAATTGTAATCTTTGGATCCCAATCCTTCCAGCGAACACGGGGCATAGGGCTCATGCCCTTCACGGCCCGAGGCACAGGTGTGCAGAACGCCAATGTTAAAATGACCCGCTAACGGGGGGGGATAATTATTAGACAGGTCCTTTTTTACGGCCGGTTTTGCAAAACTTTGGCCATGAATGGCGACATTCAGGTCATCAATCGTAAACGTTTCAGGTTTATTGGCAGGAAACAGGTGTACATTATCCGGGAGTTTAAGCTTTTTAGTGATCTTGCTGGCGGCANGGTTTCCCCCTACAATGTAAACGGGGATTCCGGCCTCCCGCAACTTGGCAGTCCGGGATACTAAATGTAATCCGGTATTATAATCCTTCCAATCACCGTCATACAGATCACCGGCAATGAGGACGAAATTGACACGCTCGGCCATGGCGGTGCTGACCAAATTGTCAAAAGCGCGTCGGGTCGCTTGGCGAATTTCATCTTTGGGAGCCCCTTCGTAGGCATCGAGCTTGTGAAGGGGGCTGTCTAAATGAATGTCAGCAGCGTGAATGAATTTAAACATGCGCAAAGTCTCCGATTGAAAACATCCAAAGGGAAAACGGGGTATTCTATTTTAACAGATCCATATGTCCTGTTCGGACAGAGTCGACAATCAGCTTGCCGGTCAACTTTAATTTTTCCAGGCGACCTTTCTTGCCGCTCACTATAATTTCGTAAAGATCTTCCCGTGTAAGTGGTGGTCTTACTTCGGCCGGCTTTTTCACAAGGGTTATGGATTGGGTCGGGCAGGCCGGGACACAAACACCACATCCAATGCAGCGGTCACGATCCACCACCGCCGGCTGTTTCTTTTGGGAAACGCTCACCGCACCGACCTGGCAGCGTTTCACACAGGCACCGCATCCTTCGCAGGTGTCCCTGGCGACTGCTGCATAAAAGTTAGAAACCCAAAAATCCAGTGGTTTGGGCAGGGTTTGTTGAATCCCTAACATCCCACAGCAGCATCCGCAACATGAACAGATGAACTCGGCCTTTTCCGTATTGGACGGCTGAAGCACCAAACCCTGTTTCTGATTCTGTTCGATGATCGATATCGCTTCTTCCCTGGTGATTTCTCTGCCGCTGCCGCTCAGCAGGGCCGTCCGGGCTATGCCGCCGATACCAAGGCAGGTTTCTTTACGGTCCGTAACCTCACAGGTCTTGCCCTCCAGCGACTTTTTTTTGCGACAAATGCATTCAAAAATCGCAAAGGGTTTTTCAGCCTGCTGCAAAAGTGTCATAACTTCATCAAACGTGCTGACATTATGCTGCGGGTGAATGCTCTTAGCGACTGGAATGGTGCGCATCTGCGGAAGTTTGGTACTTAAAAATGCAAGACCGAATTTTTTATCCGAGGTATATTCATTGAAAGATAAACTCGGGGGTTAAGCGGTTCAGTTGAAATTCGTACATTCCCACCACAAGGGGCGCATTGCAATAATGCATTTTGCCATGCTTTATTTTGGATTCAATTCCGCCCTTTTTCTGAATACGATCAAGACTTTTTTCCAGTTCTTCAGGTGAAGCGACCAGGTGGCCGGCTCGATAAAAAATTGTATCAAGGGGCTCAAATTTGTAACTCAAACAACAGGCAATCCCAGCCTCCCCGGGCGTAAAAATGTGTTTCAGAATCTTTATCTCAACGCCCGATCGAGTAGCTGGAAACCCGACGGCTTGATTGTCTAAATGCTTTTGTAATTCGATATAAACCTGATTGTTTTGTTCCACCCTATACCTTCGCTTTAAATGGAGCACCGGCTAATATAAATGAATATGGGCTTCTATTTTTTTTTGGGTTCTTCGACGATGATAATTTCCTGGTTTTTTTCAAAAGTTTTCTGACCGATTCCCGACACCTGCATTAGATCTTCCGGAATTTTGAATGGGCCGTATTTTTCGCGATACACAATGATTCTATCCGCATATTTGGAACCGACTCCGTGTAATTGCATCAATTCTTCCGCTGAGGCCGTGTTGATGTTAACTTTTTCGACATCACCGGCGGTTACATGGATGACGCTGATCAG
>JAFDDW010000186.1 GCA_019310665.1 Deltaproteobacteria bacterium | reverse complement strand
CATCGATGACCTGGTCAGAAAAATTTCAATGAAACCCGGGAAACTGTCAAGTATAATGGCAGTAAGCAAACCGTTAGTTGTCGTAGAATCACCGACAAAAGTAAGAACCATTAAAAAATATCTCGGAAAAGACTATAATGTTGCCGCCACCGTCGGACACATTAAGGACCTTCCGAGCAAAGAAATGGGCATTGATGTGGAAAACGGGTTCAAGCCTAAATATAAAAATATCCCGGGCAAGCAAAAGGTCATAAAAACCTTAAAGCAGGCCGCCGGTGACACTGATGATGTCTATCTGGCACCGGACCCTGACCGCGAAGGCGAGGCGATTGCCTGGCATACCTCTGAAGTGTTGAAAAAAAAGGGCCGAAAATTTCACCGGGTACTCTTTCATGAATTAACCAAAAATTACATTCGCAAAGCCATGGCCGCACCCGAAGCGCTTGATCAAAGCAAATATGAAGCCCAGCAGACACGCAGAATTCTTGATCGGCTGGTCGGTTACCAGGTGTCACCGCTTTTATGGCGAAAAGTAAAAGGCGGCCTGAGCGCCGGCAGGGTTCAATCGGTGGCCGTAAGGATCATTTGTGAAAGAGAGCGGGCGATCCAGGCCTTTGTGCCCCGGGAATATTGGTCGGTCACCGCCCATCTGGAAAGTGATATTCCGCCTTCTTTTGCTGCCAAGCTGGTAAAAAAAGACCAGAAAAAAATAGAAATCCCCAACGAAAAGGCAGTCAACGATATATTGAACGCGCTGGATGGGGAAAAATATATCGTCGAAAAAATTCAGAAAAAGACCACTAAAAAAAATCCACTCCCGCCCTTTACCACGAGCAAACTACAGCAGGAAGCCATTCGAAAGCTCAGGTTCAGTGCCCGTAAAGCAATGATGATCGCGCAACAACTCTACGAGGGTATCGACCTGGGTCCCGGTGAGCCGGTCGGGCTCATCACTTACATGCGCACTGACTCCACTCGGATTGCGGCTGAAGCGGCCACAGAAGCTCAACAGTTAATCCTGAAACGTTTCGGAAAAGAATATGCCCTGGAAAAACCACGCTTTTTTAAAAATAAGAAAAAAGTTCAGGACGCCCATGAGGCTATCCGGCCCACATCGGTTTTTCATACCCCGGATCGGGTAAAAGCCCACCTTTCACCGGATCAACTGGCGCTGTACCGGCTCATCTGGCAGCGCTTTGTCTCTTCCCAGATGACCCAGGCTCTTATCGACCAAATTTCCGTGTCAATAAAAGCAGGTGATTACCTGTTTACGGCCAGCGGATCTTCGGTTAAATTTCCCGGCTTTATGGCCCTGTACATGTCTGTCGATGAAGAAATCGCCAGTGATTCCGAGCAGAAAAAACCCAAATTGCCTGAACTTTCCCAAGGCATGATTTTAAAACTCAACAAGCTGGAGCACAAACAGCATTTCACCATGCCGCCGCCGCGATTTTCGGAGGCATCGCTGGTTAAAGAACTTGAAGAAAACGGCATTGGCCGACCCAGCACCTATGCGTCCATCTTATCGACCATCCGCGGCAAGGGATACGTAGACCTGGTTAATAGCTACTTCAAACCCAGCGAACTGGGTTTCATCGTCAATGACCTTCTGGTGCAAAGCTTTCCGGATATATTTGACGTCGAATTTACGGCCAAAATGGAAGAAAATCTGGATCAGATCGAGTCTGATAAAATTAAATCGGAGCAAGTTCTGAATCGGTTTTACAAGCCGTTCAGCAGAGATCTGGATTCGGCATCCGAGGGAATGTTGAGTGTAAAAGGCGTGGGCCTGCCGACCGACCTGAAGTGTCCTGAATGCCAAAAGCCCTTACGCATCAAGGTTGGCAAGAACGGACATTTTATTGCCTGCAGCGGTTATCCTGATTGCACTTACTCCAATGACTACAACCGGGATGAAAAGGGCAATATACAGCCGGTAGAAATATCTGAAGAAGAAGCCACGGATAAAGTCTGCCATAAATGCGGCAAGCCGATGGTCATTAAAAGAGGACGCTATGGCGGATTTCTGGCCTGCAGCGGTTATCCGGAATGCAAAAGCACCCAGTCCTTGAATGCTAACGGTAACGGCAAAAAAATCGGCCTACCCTGCCCCCAAAAAGACTGCAGCGGAGAGATTGTCGAACGCACCTCCAAGCGGGGTAAAATCTTTTACGGCTGCAACCGCTTCCCCGAATGCACATTCGCCACCTGGGACAAACCGCTCAGCCGCGAATGTCCGGTTTGCGGCGCCAATTTTCTGGTTGAAAAAACCACCAAAAAGCAGGGAACCTTCGTGTCCTGCCTGACAGAGGGCTGTGGATTCAAAGAAAGTGCTTGACAATCAAATCGTTCGTTGTTAATTCTTTATAAATTAAATAATTCAATCGTGTTGGAACCATGTCAAAAATGATTGCCATTAAAAACCTTATTAGCCTTATTCTCGTACTCGCCGGAGTCATTATTATCTGCGGCGAGCACAAAGGGTTGATAATGGCCTAACTTTCTCCAACATACCAAAACAAAATCCGTTATCAGCCCCGAGGCCGGTAACGGATTTTTTTTTGAAAGGAAACGCAACATGAAACTCACCGGCGCACAAATTTTAATGGAAGTTCTGAAAGAAGAAGAGGTCGACTCCATTTTCGGGTATCCCGGAGGAGCAATTATCGATATCTACGATGAACTGGAAAAAACCGATATCCACCATGTGCTGGTTCGACATGAACAGGCCGCCGTACATGCCGCCGACGGATATGCCAGGGCCAAAAGTCGGGTGGGTGTCTGTCTGGTGACGTCGGGACCGGGAGTAACCAACACCATAACCGGTATTGCATCAGCCTATATGGATTCTGTCCCCATAGTTATCCTCAGCGGGCAGGTGCCGACGGCGCTCATCGGCAATGATGCCTTTCAGGAAGTCGATATTGTGGGCATTACCCGCCCCTGCACCAAACACAATTATCTGGTGATGTCTATTGAAGACCTGGCCGCAACGGTCAAAGAAGCCTTCTATCTGGCCCGCTCCGGCCGGCCGGGGCCCATTCTGGTGGATATCCCCAAAGATATAACCAAGGAAACAACCGAATACACTCCGGGCCAAAGGGTCAAGCTGAAATCCTATAATCCCACCTATAACCCCAACATGAAACAACTAAAAAAAATCGGAAAACTCATCGAAAGCAGCGAAAGGCCGATGATCTTTGCCGGCGGCGGGGTTATTCTTTCCAAGGCATCCCGGGAGTTAACCGAATTGGCGCGCAAAACCCGGATTCCGGTGACCACTTCGCTGATGGGTCTCGGGGCCTTTCCGGAAACAGATCCCTTATCCCTGGGGATGATCGGTATGCACGGAACATACAGGGCCAATATGTGCACCTCGGTCTGTGATTTGATGATTGCAATCGGAGTTCGATTTGATGACCGCGTTACGGGAAAAACCGATGCCTTTGCCTCCCAGTCCCAGATTGTGCACATTGACATCGATCCCACATCCATCCGTAAAAACATTCCGGTAACGATCCCTGTCGTCGGAGATTGCAAAATCAGCCTGGAGCATTTGAATCAGTTGATCGATCAGGTTGAACTGGGAAATCTGGACCAAAAAAGAAAGCCCTGGTTTGATCAGATCGAGGAATGGAAAAGCACCAATTCGCTGGCCTATGAGCAAAAAGAAGTGATCAAACCCCAATTTGTGGTCGAAAAACTTTATGAATTGACCAAGGGACAGGCCATTATCACCACCGAGGTCGGCCAGAACCAGATGTGGGCGGCCCAGTACTATCAATTTGACCGGCCTAACCATTTTATCACATCAGGAGGCCTGGGAGCGATGGGTTTCGGGCTTCCGGCCGCCATCGGTGCCCAGGTTGCCTTTCCGGATGCAACCGTGGTCGATATCGCCGGAGACTCCAGCATCCAGATGAATATCCAGGAAATGGCCACAGCAGTGCAAAGCGGCCTGCCGGTTAAGGTTGTGATCCTCAATAACGGCTATATGGGCATGGTCAGACAATGGCAGGAATTATTCTATGACAAACGTTACGTTTCCACTTGCATGGATTGTGCTCCAGATTTTGTAAAACTGGCCGAAGCCTACGGAGCGGTGGGCTTAAGGGCAACCAAGCCCGAGGAGGTTGAGTCGGTGCTGTCGGAAGGTCTTAAAATTCCAAAACCGGTGATCATGGATTTTGTTGTTGAAAAGGAAGAAGGGGTTTACCCCATGGTGCCGGCCGGGGCCGCCATCACCGATATGCTGCTGGTATAGTCGCGTTACGCGTTGCGAGTTACGGGTTGCGGGGTGCGAGTTGCGGGTTGCGGGGTGCCGGTCTTTCGATTTTGGATTCCGGTTTGCTCACGCCGGGCATCGATCGTTATTAAAAATGATAGAGCGAAGCGATTCCACAATTTTAGGCACTTTAGGCATTTATTGGTTTATCTATATTGTGAATCACGCATTGCAAGGTTGGAATTGCAATACGTCTGAACAAAGGGGAAGCAAATGAAAGAACAAAAACACATTATGACGATGTTGGTCGACAATCAGCCGGGGGTGCTCTCCAGAGTCGTCGGACTCTTCAGCGGCAAAGGCTTTAATATTGAAAGTCTGTGTGTCGCGCCAACCATGGATGCACGGGTGTCAAGGATTACCATTGTTACAATGGCAAACCCCCCCGTGATCGAACAGATCGAAAAACAGCTCAGAAAACTGATCAACGTCATAAAGTTACGCGATATGACTGGGCCCAGGGCCGTTAAACGAGAAATGGTGCTCATTTGCGTCAGGGCCAAGCCGGAGTTCCGAGCCGAAATATTGCGAATCGTTGATATTTTCAGGTGTAAGGTGGTTGACGTCGGCACGGAGCATTACATCATCGAGGTTACCGGGGATGAAGGCAAATTGACGGCCCTGATCAATCTTTTAGCTCCCATGGGCATTGAGAAAATTGCCAGGAGCGGGGCGTTGGCGCTTTATCGTGAACCCAAATGAAGAAAATGCCTAAAATGACTAAATTGCCTAAAATGACTAAAATTGTCGATAAGGCACCACTAAGCGCTTAAACAATAACGAATAACAAAAAAGAGGGAAATATGTCACAATTTAATTTCGGCGGCGTGGTTGAGGAGGTAATTACATCCGATGAATTCTCTTTGCAAAAGGCCAGAGAGGTCCTGGAAAATGAGACGTTTGCCGTTCTCGGTTACGGTGTCCAGGGACCCAGTCAAGCCTTGAATCTGCGCGATAACGGCATTCGCGTTATCGTGGGGCAGCGTGAAGGGGGACGGACATGGGAGCGTGCGGTGGCCGATGGTTTCGTGCCGGGGGAAACCCTGTTCCCCCTGGAGGAAGCGGCCCAAAAAGGGACCATCATTCAGAACTTGCTTTCCGATGCCGGTCGCTTTCCGATGCCGGTCAGGTTGCCACCTGGCCAACAATAAAAGCTTGTCTGGATGAAGGCAACGCGCTCTACTTTAGCCACGGCTTTGGCATTGTCTTCAAGGATCAAACCGGAATCATCCCGCCCGCTAATGTGGATGTGATCATGGTTGCGCCCAAGGGATCGGGTCGCAATGTCCGCAATAATTTTCTGGATGGAAGCGGCATTAACTCCAGCTATGCCGTATTTCAGGATTTTACGGGCAATGCCAGACAAAGGACCTTGGCTCTCGGTATTGCGGTCGGATCCGGCTATCTGTTTCCCACAACCTTTGAAAAGGAAGTTCACAGTGATCTTACCGGTGAACGCGGTGTCTTGATGGGATGCCTGGCAGGGGTTATGGAGGCGCAGTATAATCTTCTGCGAAAACACGGACACAGTCCGAGCGAAGCGTTTAACGAAACCGTTGAAGAGTTGACCCAGAGCCTTATCCGGCTGGTGGCCGAAAACGGCATGGATTGGATGTTTTCCAATTGCTCGACAACGGCCCAGAGGGGCGCCCTGGACTGGAGTCCCCGATTCCGGGATGCGGTGGCCCCTGTATTTGACGAGCTTTACCAGAAAGTAACCTCCGGTGAAGAAACCAAACGGGTCCTGGAAGCCAACAGCGCGCCGGATTACCGGGAAAAATTGGATAAAGAACTGAATGAAGTCAAAAATTCAGAGATGTGGCAAACCGGAGCCACTGTTCGATCGCTACGACCGGAAAATAGAAAAAAAGTATAAGGCGCACCTTCCGAGACGATGGAGAGAAAGATGGAACCAATATTTCTTTATGACACCACTTTGAGAGATGGAACCCAGGGAGAGAACATTACCTTTTCCGCCGATGAAAAAGTCAAGATCGCTCTTCGGCTGGATGATATCGGGATTCATTACATCGAAGGTGGCTGGCCCGGCTCGAATCCCAAAGACATGCAGTTTTTCGACCTGGCCAAACGGGTAAACTTTAAAAAGTCCCGCCTGGTCGCATTTGGTTCCACCCGTAAGCCAGGAATAAAGCCGGATGAAGACCGCAACCTTAAGGCCCTTCTGGCCAGCGAAACCCCTACCGTTACAATATTCGGTAAAAGCTGGAATCTGCATGTCGAAGAAATCATGGCCAACAGTCTGGAAGAAAATCTAGCCATGATTTACGACAGCGTAGGTTTTTTAAAAAGCAACGAACGCGAAACCATTTATGACGCCGAGCACTTCTTTGATGGCTATAAAAACAATCGCGATTATGCCGTAGAAACTTTGCTTGCCGCTCGAAAAGCCGGGGCGGATTTCATCGTACTGTGCGATACCAACGGCGGCACCCTGCCCTTTGAGATTGATTCAATCTTCAAGGAGGTTCAGAAACTGATAACTGACAGAGGTGATGCCGGTTCAACCGGTGTCACCGTCAAGCTGGGCGTTCATACCCACAATGACTGCGGATTGGCGGTGGCCAACTCGATAACCGCCGTGCATGCGGGTGCCGTTATGGTTCAAGGCACGATCAACGGCTATGGAGAGAGGTGCGGCAATGCGGATTTGACTTCGGTTATTCCGGTCCTGGATCTGAAAATGAAAAGGCCCTGTATTTCCGGCGACAATCTTAAAAAGCTCAAAACCCTATCGCGCTATATCAGCGAGACAGCGAATCAGGTACCGTTAAAAAATCGACCGTTTGTGGGCAAGAGTGCCTTTGCTCACAAAGGCGGCATCCACGTGAGCGCCATTATGAAATCCCCCAAGGCTTACGAACACATGGATCCGGCCCTGGTCGGCAATAAAAGACGGGTTCTGGTTTCTGATATGTCCGGCAAAAGTAATATCGAATATAAGGCCCGGGAACTCGGTATCGTGCTTGACACCAATGGCTATGACAGCAGTAAGATTGTCTCGGAAATTAAACAACTGGAACAGCAGGGTTACCAGTTCGACGTGGCTGAAGGATCGTTCAAGATTTTGATGGAAAAATTTACCGATCAATTTGAGCCCTTATTTACCCTTGAATCATTTCGCATAACCATCGAAAAAGATAAAGACCGTCCGTGCACTTCCCAGGCCACCATGAAGATATCGGTCGGAGGTAAACAGGAGATCACCGCCGCGGAGGGATACGGGCCCGTCAGTGC
>JAFDDW010000185.1 GCA_019310665.1 Deltaproteobacteria bacterium | reverse complement strand
ACAACCATTTCATTTGCGGGCCTTTTATTTTGGCTGAGTTTCCGGCACCCTTCACTGTTGAGGATCTCTCCCAGGGACAGTATTTATTTTCTTCTGTTAGGCATATTTGGAATTGGAGCCGCTCAATTTTTCTACCTGTTTGCTATCAGCAAGATTAATGTGGCGGCTGCCATCCTGCTGCACTACACCGGCCCCGTTTTCGTTACCCTGTATTCGGTCGTTTTTGCACGCTATAAGCTTCGCCCGGCAACTGTTATAGCGATCCTGGGGACTTTGACCGGCTGTTTCCTTGTCGTGGGAGCCTATAATATAGACCTGCTTGGTGTGAACAAGGCCGGAATTATCGGCGGTCTTCTGGCGGCGGTTGCTTTTGCCACCTATTCACTTTTAAGTGAGTATGGTATGCGCAAATACAATCCCTGGACGGTGTTGTTTTATGCCTTGCTTTTTGCGGCCTTGATCTGGAACCTCCTGCATTTTCCATTGGAGGCCTTTTTTCATGCTTATTCTCCGGTTGCGTGGTGGTGGATATTCTTTATTGGTGTATTCGGCACCATTCTGCCGTTCGGCTTTTACTTTGAAGGTATTAATCTGATCCGCTCGACCCATGCCAGTATTACCGCCACACTGGAACCGATAACGGCCGGCGCTTTATCTTTTATCTTTTTAAAAGAAACCATGGGGCCCTTGCAAATATTAGGGGGTGTTCTGGTAATCGCTTCCATTATATTGTTGCAGCGCAAGCAGAATATGGATGAAAACGCTCCGGGGGTGATTCGATCTCAAATAAGCGGAAATAGCAGAAGGCGCTAAGTTCACTATTCGGGGGCAGGGAGCCTATTGTAGAGTCTTATATTTAATTGACAAAACTCGAATTGATATTAGAGGTCTTCGATATCCAGAATGGAATTGTTTACATCCAAGAACTGTGCTTTACTTAAATACCCAGTTGACTTTTTTAAATTATTTCTGGGATACGACACTAGCTCCGCTGCTTATTTGCCAAGTTCGGCGGTGACCGCCTGTCCAATTTTTTTGATTGTGTAAGGTTTTTTTACATAGGCGCCGGCACCCAGTCGCTGTGCCTCTTTGACACGCCAGGTTTCCGAAAACCCGCTGGCGATAATTGCTTTTTGATCGGGATTCATTTGGAGGATTTGTTTATAGGTTTCTAAACCGTCGATGCCGGGATCCATAATCATATCCAGCACGATGAGATCCGCTGCGTTATTCTGCATATACTCTATAGCCTCTTCACCGCCGGGCACCGAATTGACGTCGTATCCTAATTTTTTCAGCATGAGGGTAGCGATTTGACGCTGTCCTTCAATATCATCTACGACCAGGATCTTTTCACCATTGCCATTGTTTTCGACGGTCAATCCTGCTGATTGATCATCGGCCAGAGATTCTCTGGTAACCGGAAAATAAAGGCTAAACGTCGTCCCATTGCCTTCGGTACTCTGGAGGTCAATATATCCTGCATGATCTTTAACAGTGCCCCACACCACCGCCATACCCAGCCCGGTGCCGCTTCGGCCCATAATCTTTTTGGTATAGAACGGTTCAAAAACACGTTCTTTGTCTTCAGGGTTGATGCCAATCCCGGAGTCCGAAATTGTTAACAGGACGTAATCGCCTTCTTCAATTTCATCATATCCTTCGACCGGTTGGTCAAGGTATTTGTTTTGGGTTGATATGTAAATGGTACCACCATCGGCCATGGCCTCAGCGGCATTTGAAACCAGATTCATGACCGTTTTGGACAGGTGTACCGGGGACCCGGAGATATTTAGAAGCTCAGGCTCAAGATCGACCTTAACTTGCAGTCCGGGATGGAACTGTTTGATTTTTTCAAATTCCGGCGTTTCCAGATGTTCGGATATGATTATGTTCAGATTTACGATCTCGGAGATCGACACGCCGCGTCGGGCCAGAGTCAGCAGATCCTGGACAATGGCCGCTGCCTTAAAGCCGGACTTTTGAATCGTCTCCAGGGGCTCTTTTAAATCACTGTTCTCGGGAAGATCCATTAATAAAAGTTCGGGATAACTGACGATACCTGATAATATGTTGTTTAGATCGTGGGCCACGCCTCCGGCCAGGGTACCGATGGCTTCCATCTTCTGGGCACGTTGCAGCTGGGATTCAAGCTTTTTTTTGTCTTCTTCAATCTTTTTCCATTTACTGATATCTCGGGTGATGGTCAGGATATGGTTTTCGCCATTCAGGTTGATGATTCTGGCGGAAATCAGTCCGGGTCTTATTTCTCCATTTTTGCACTGAAACTTGGATTCGATATTATCCACGATTCCGGTTTTGTTTAGATCGGAGATGATTTTTTTTCGATCTTCGGGGATATCCCAGATCTGGATTTCCCGGGAAGATATTCCGATGACATCAGCCCGTGTATACCCGGTTAAAATGGTAAAGCCCTCGTTAACCTCAACGAACTGACCGTTTAATTTGTTGATGTTGACGGCATCGGGGCTGGTATGAAAGACCATGCGGAATCGTTGTTCGCTTTCTCTCAGCGCCTTATTGGCCCACTTGCGCTGCTCGATTTCGGCGAGTAATTCGGCGTTTGACTTTTCCAGTTCAGCGGTTCGTTTATTGTCGCGTAACTCCAGATCCTCATTGGCAGTTTTTAGGGCTTTTTTACGATTTTCGGCAATTTCAAAAAGCGCCATGTAGTTTTTCAAAGTTACAACCATAATCGAGGTGGAAAACCCCAGAAAGCCGTACTCCATTAAAAATTGAATCGTGTGAAAACCCAGAGTGGCGGACGCATCATGGATGCCCAGAATAGCCCAGAGGAGAAATCCAAGGATAAATATATTTGCCCCGGATTTCTGACGATTTTTATATCTGATCCAATAGGTCAGGCAGAAAGCGGTCGCCAGGGAGGCATAAACTAAAAAGAAAGGTCCCAGCAGGCCCAATTCGGGTTCGATATAGGGTTTATTCAGCCACAGGAAACTGCGATAGGTAAATTCATTGGTGATAACAAGTTTGGTGGACCAGAGGATAACCAGAAGAATCAGGTGAAATAGACCTGCAATTTGATGGTACCGGCGCGGTTTTATTTCAAGGTAAGAGAACGTGAAACCATAAATGGAATGAACCAGTAATATAAATGTTGAATACTGAATTAACTCAGCGATATGATTGGTTAAACTCGGAGATGAGTTAAACTGGATGAATACCGTCACCGCATAGATAGATGTTGCCAGGGACAGTAGCGCACCCCATTTGCTCCAGGGAAATGCAGGGCCTTTCAGGTAAATCCAGCCCTGAAAAATAAAGAAAAATAAAGCGATGACCGCCACAGAAAGGGAACCGGCGGATGATAATACGATGTCCGTGTTTAACATTTGATTTTGGCTACCTCTGCAACCACACTCCAGTGGCGTAATGGGCCCTGCCTTCCGGAAGTCAGTATGATTCTATATTCTATAATATCGGTTATAATTTAAAAAACTTAAATGAACCTGGGAAGGTAAGATTTGACGCTCAAAACATCCTGAAACTGCTTTTTGGGACCCTTTGGACCGGAAGGTATTGTTTTTATCGAATCTATGGGGAGGGGCCGGCGTCAGGTCGGATGTCAGATGACAGCCGAACAGGGTGGGGTGATGATAACCCAACCCGGACAAACCGGAATTGAATATTCAATATTCAATCGAAAATATTCAATCATTTGAAGATAGGGAAAATAGCCCAATAAAATTATAATGATTAATTAATCCGCCCGGATCAGCGTCAACATAGCCTAATAAGATTTCAAAGGACAAAAATATTTTACCTGCTCCTGATATCGTTATTTTTCAGGGCGGAGTAATTAGTGAATAGTATCTGCAAGTTATTAAATCTTCGTTTCAAGAATTTATGGGCGGTAGGATGGCAATCGGAAGGCATAAGATCGCATATCGATCTAAGACGGCATAGGAAGTGTTTGATATATTCTTGGGTGCGTATGGATTCCGAATGGTAACTTGTCTGGATAGCCTGCAAAAGGCCGTGCAACTCGTTCAGCATAGATCTACCTGGAAATCCGTCGCGGGCCAGTCTGGTTTCTGAAAATTGATCCATTCCGAAATATTTTAAAACCGCTGCAATCCCGAGATAACCGTGCCGCAAGGTTACCACAAAATGAGATGCATCCTCACGGCTGCGGTTTTTCAGATGGGCAAAATTTCTCGTTGGAAATGCTGTCGTTTTCATTTCTATCATTTGATCGATAGATTTCATCTCTTCACGGCCGAGGAAATCGCTTTTGCGCGTAAGCATATTTATCCAACTAAGGAAGTTATCAAAAACGGCGCAATCTTCCATGCCCTCGGGCGGGCGTCTGAGATTTTTCCATAACATTGCCGAAAATCCATAATATAGCAGTTTTGCCAATTGGTTCGATGGATACCTGTTGTCTGCGAACTTAAGTGCGTAGTTACCAACGAACTCCACCGCTATGCGGATGAATAGCTTCAAACAGTGTTCGTTGGTTTCTCTGTCTATGGTTTTTAAATAGGCCGGCAAATAACGGCCGTCTTGTTCTTTCAGAAAACTAAAGGCTCGCGGCAGGACAATCCAGGGAGTGGCGATTTCATTAGCCTGCATTAACAACCCCCGTCGGATTTCCTCAATTTCCTGATCTATCCCGGGGTGAAAGACCCTGATTTTTTCGTTAGCCGGTCCCAATAATTGCCAGGAAGATGCGGCCATTGCAAAAAGTATCCTGCCGAAGGATTCATCAAATCCGATTCGATTAAGTGTCGGAAGAATGCTTTGCTCCAGCCTTTGCCTGAACCATGGCGGAAGTTTCGGAAAAGACAAGGATTTTGATATTTTTAGGTACTCGTGGCGGGCGATATTTTCGAATGCCCGGAGTTGACCTTCAAAATTGATACCAGCGCTATGATCAGCGACCGGATATAATGGGTCGGATAATTTTTTTGATTGCCGGGGGTGATGACCAACGGGGTTGGCCTGGCGGCTGGATGCCGGTCCTTTTTTGAGAGGGTATTTTTCGAAACGAATCAGTTTGTGGGGGCTTATGGAGGTCATTGCGTTTCACCGGTTTTGATTTCAAAGGCAATACTGACGACTTCCAATGATGGGATAGGATGAGACAATTCATCCCATGGCGGTTACTCCTCTGATCAGGGCAGGTTGGATCCGAATTTAGAAAGAGTGTAAGCGCAAATATCATATACCACATTGTGACAATTAATAAAATTGACTTAAGTCAAATACTGAAAAAAACCGACTCCCGTGGTAAATAACTTGCACTCTTTTGTGTGAAGAACCAAATTTTTATACAGTATGGAGGAACCTCTGAGCAAACAAGCTACTATAACCTCATATTAATTCTTGAGTATTTCCCCTACTGACCGATAATATATTTAATCCATTCGTAAAAAATTCAAATCATAACACCATGCCTCATAAT
>JAFDDW010000184.1 GCA_019310665.1 Deltaproteobacteria bacterium | reverse complement strand
ACTCCAGACGATTACCGATCAGGCCTTTGAAATGAAAAAAGCCCTTGAAAACGATGATCTGGCAAAAGTGGGCCATCTGATGACGGAAAACCATAAAATTCTAATCGACCTGGACCTGTCCCATGACACCCTGATCTACCTGTGCAACAAAGCCCTCGAATTGGGCGCCCTGGGTGCCAAGGTCACCGGCGGCGGTCGCGGCGGCTACATGAATGCCCTGACTCCCGGAAAAGAACTGCAGGACAAAGTTGCCTCAGCAATGGAAAAAGAAGGGTATAAAGTTATCCGGGCCACCGTCGGAGGCAACTAGGTCTCGGAATTTCTATTTGTCTGTTATGATAAGAGACTTCTTAAAGCAGCGCAGATGACAGGACTGGAGACGCTGCCGAACATCGGTTATTACTGAAAAAATAAGTTCACTCGGTCTTACGGCTGAAATACAAATTGGCCAATGCAATTAAAGAGGTGCCCCGATCAGCAGAAATGAGTTTTTACCTGATTTTTATATTGCCAAAGGCAGCGCCTTTTGTTATTCGGATGCTGATAAGATTACGAGAATACAGCCTCCCAGCCAAAACGGGAAGAACATCAAAGTGAGCCCTAAAGTGGGATGAGTGACCGGATCCCGTAGAAGTAGAAGGACGATATGTTAGATATTAATAAGGACTATTCTTCATTTCAAGAAGGGGTAAAGCGGTTTGAGGCCGCCATGACCGGCATTCCAGATCGAGTTCCGGTAGTCACACAAATGCATGAATTCGCCATGAAGGAGTTAGGTATCCCGGCGAAAAAGTTTTATACTACCCCGGGGATTCTGGCTGCAGGCACCTTGGAGGTTATGGAGAAATACGGCATCGATGTGCCGGTCCTGGATTACGACGTTTACAACATTGAGGTGGAAGCGCTGGGTCAGGAGATAAAATACAGTGAGCACGATATGCCGGACGTGGACCGAACAAAGCCCCTGATTCGGGACCGAGATGATCTGAAAAAAATAAGGACACCGGATTTCTATTCGGACGGCCGTTTTCCCGACGTGGTGGAGATGAACCGAATTTTTCGCAAACTGATCGGCGGGGCGGAAATTACCATCAGGTTTTGCGCTCCGTTCAGTTTCGCCGCCAACGTCAGGGGACTCGAGCAGCTGTTGATGGACATTTACACGGACCCGGATTTTGTGCGCAACCTGTTTGACCGCATCATCGAAGAGGTGCTCGCCCCCTGGGTATTGCACTTAAAAAAAGAGTTTCCTAATGTAAAGAACATCTCGGGTGATGACGCAGCCGGCTCCCTTCCGATTGTCGACCCTCCTATAATCAAGGAATGGATTATCCCCTCTGTCCTGCGTCTACGGGAGCTTTGTGGACCGGAAATTTGTGTGCCCAACTGGGTGGGAGAGAAACACCTGAAAAACCCTGAGGAAATGCTCGATTTCAAGCATCAGGTTTGCCCCGGTTTTGTGGAAGGGCAGGACCCTGATGTGGAAGAGCTTGGGCCGGCACTTTATAAAGAATATGCAAAGAAAAAAAAAGTTCCGCTGGTTCTCGGGATCGGAGCGGCTTTTATGGATTTAAGTTCTCAGGAAGAAGTGGCTGAGAGAGTGAGGCAATACATTGAGATCGGCGGAAAAGGCGGCCGTTTTGCCCTGCTTTTCTGCAATCTGGGTGCCACGACACCCCCGGAAAACGTAAAGGCCGCTATCGATGCCGTCCACCGCTACGGAAGTTACAGTTAAATTGCCATTTAAATATTGTGATGAAAATCCTGACTGTCTCAGATCATGTTGAGCCGTCGTTGTATGAGCAATTCCAGTCCGGGCGCTTTCCAGGTATAAATTTGATCCTTGGTTGTGGCGATCTGCCGCCGGAGTATCTTACCTTTCTTGTCACGAGCTTCAAGGCCCCCCTGTTCTATGTCCGGGGAAATCATGACATACGACCAGGTGGGTATCGACCCGAAGGGTGTATCGATCTTGATGGCCGCCTGGTTCAGTACGGTGGATTAAACATTATGGGCCTAGAGGGATCACACTGGTATAATGGGAAACCGCACCAGTACACCGAACGTCAGATGCAGCACAAAATTGGTAGGATGCGTTTAAAAATATGGCGGCAAAAAGACGTAGATATTATCATCACTCATGCGGCTCCCCGTCATATACACGATGGGGAGGATCAATGTCATCGGGGCTTTGAGTGCTTTCGGCAACTTATAGACCGGTATACGCCACAATATTTTATCCATGGACACATGCATTTCAACTACACGGCACGGGCACAGCGTATGACTGTGGTAAAAAAAACCAAGGTGGTTAACAGTTATGGGTATTACGTCTTTAAAATCGACACTGGCAGGCATACTGAATAGAAACAAACAAAAACGAAAAAAAGAGGGGGTCAAAAGTTTCAGTGAAAAGCGCTCAGCGGAGGAAGCTGTTGAGCGAAGCGACCTGGGGCTTAAACCGGTGCCGGTGCACAAAATCGTGGGAAGCGTGGGAAAGTACCGGGAGTTTGACAGCCGGTTTCGCCTAAAAGAAGATCATGAACCGTTTCGGCTTAAACGCATCAAAGAAGCCATGCTGTCGGGGAAAAGCCTTCAACCTGTGGAGTTATACAAAATCAAGGAGGAATACTATGTTCTGGATGGCAATCATCGGGTAGCTGCAGCCAACGAATTCGGTTGGAAGGAAATCGAGGCCCACGTCACCGAATATCTCCCCTCCAAAAAAACGCTGCAGAATATCCTTTATCGGGAAAAGGCCGATTTTGAGAAAAAAACAGGGCTCACTGATTTAATCTTGCTGACCGAAGTAGGGCAGTTCCATCATCTGCTGGAACAGATTACCCAACATCAGCACTCGCTGGAGGAGGTTACCCGAGCATCTGTATCTCTGGAAAGCGCCGCGGAAGATTGGTACAAAACGATCTATCGCCCCCTGGTCTCTATTATTAAGCACAGCGGGCTCGCAAAAGCTTTTCAAAGACGTACACTGGCAGACCTCTATACGTACATATCCTTCCACCACTGGCAAAAGGGGAGAAAAAAACGAAAATACGGTATCGGACTGGATCAACTTATTCCTCCCCGTATGGAAGAATTTCGTGCCAAGATGATGGACAAAAAAGAATCCGATTTCCCGGAGATGAAGCGAGGCGTAACGGCATTTTTAATGATGAACGTGGAGACCGGACGGGAGAACCGGATCATGGAAAGACTCTTTGCCTACAAGGAGGTGCAGGAGGTCCACCTTATTCCCGGCGATTTCGATATCCTTGCTAAAATAGTTGTGGAACGTGACCTGATCTCCTCGGATTCCGAGGCCATCGGACAATTTATCCAAAACCGGATAAGGCGCATTCAAGGGGTGACGAAAACTCAAACCATTATCCCTCTTTCTTCCAAGCGTAAAGAGCATCCTAAAGTATGAAGTTCAAGGAGAATGAGCCTTAATGGCATACAGGATGCTGTCCAAAATCGGACTTGTCGAAAAAAGATACCTTGGCGGATTTTATGCCAACCTGAAGGTCGACCCCGCGCGTCTTCCGGAAAATCTCCGATACAAAGATATCATTTCCGGGGAAGACAAAGAAGCCACAATTGACGGTCTGATGGATCAGGGAATACAGATGGGAGTAAAAATGATTGAGTTCGCCTATGATTATTATTGCAGCAAAATCAGCCGGCAGTTCTGTGAAAAAACCATTGCCGGAAACAACCTTGGCACCGGCCAGATTGGCAAAACCAAGGTGGATATCAAATTTTCAATAGACGTTTAAAAATATCATCGCGCCCATTTGTTATCGACAAATTGAACCGGAAAAGTTGTTCACGCACACTAAAATTCGAATTCGGATTTCCTTTTGTCAGGGTTGTGCCGGCCTCATTTCAATCAGCAAAGGCAGCCAGATATTTTTCTTTATACTCATTACGTGTCGACACAAAATAGGTCGGCTCGGATGGATACCACCATAGATTATCCAGGGCATCGCCCGGATAAGCCTCCGCAAAGCCTTTCTTGATTGCATCGTCCAAAAGATCCGCCGCACCTTTGACGACACTGTTGTAGCCGGTGGCCTTGGCCATGATGGCACCGACTTCCGGTGTGTACGCCCAGTTGATGAAAGCGTATGCCTGCTCAATATTTTTCGCATTCTTAACGATGGCCATGGAATCCACCCAGCAAAGCGCCCCTTCCTTGGGTGCCATGTAGGAAAAAGGTTTGCCTTCTTTTTTCAAATTCAACATCGGGCCATCCCAGGCTTGACCGATAAGACAGCCTCTTTCTTCAAACGCTGTCAGGTGATCCTGAAAATTATTCAAGAACATCTTAACGTTCTTTTTATGCTTTAGCAGGAATTTTAAAATTTGATCATAAACCTTACGCATTTTTGTCTGGGTATGATAGGTATCGTACATACGATTGGAAGGAACTTTACCGATTGAGTCCAGATAAAGACCGGCACCCAGAAACACGGAATGTGGTCGGCAGGTGGCTTTGTGCTTATATTCACGTTCCCACATTGTCCCAAAGGAAAGCTCACCGTATTTAAAACTATACTTGTCCGTATTCCAGGCAACCGCTTCCGTGCCCCAGTCGTATGGCAGGCCAACATGCTTGCCGCGGATCACACCGCCGAGTATTTTGGATTTTTTGTAGAACGTTTCGATTACATTGCCCAAATTAGGAATCCTGCTTTTATCCACCTTCTGGTAAAGATCGTACTCCATGTGGAGGTTAAATTCGGTCAATGACGGCTGAGCGATATCGAAGCCGGTTGCTTTGGCGGCAATCAGCCTTTTCATACACTCCTGGTTCGAGCCGTAATTCGTGACATTCACCTGAATACCGGTTGCGCTCTCAAAAGCGCTGATCACCTCGGGTTTTGAGTAATCTTGCCAAGTAAAAAGATTTAAGGTCCCGGATGAGGACAAGGCATTACGAATAAACCACGGCCCCATACTGGCTGTTGCAAACACAGCCGCTCCCGCAGCAGTTTGTTTAATAAACGACCGGCGGTCTATCAGGGCGAATGAATCCTGTGATCTCTGCTCATGACAATCCATATTGTCTTTATTTTTCATGTGCAAACCTCCCTTCCTCATTTACCCTCCAGTTCTAACGGATCCACCGGTATACCATATAAACCGTGTCGCACCTTGATGGCTACTTTCGGTGAAACCCAGGTTGTCCACAGCAATTCATAGTTCTTCAAAAACCAGATGGCCGCCTCCTCGGTGGTGGCCCCGGCGTTATGCATGTAGGCCAGAAACTTGCTGTTTATAGCGGCGGTGGTCTGGTATTTCTTGAGAAATTCCACGACATCGGGAGCCCGCTTCAACAGCTGGGTGTTGATCAATTTATTCACCTGCACGGAGGGGTAAGCACAGCCTTTGGTGGTGTCCCAGACTTTTTGGTCGTACGGCGGTTCCGCAAGGGGAGTCATGTCCAT
>JAFDDW010000183.1 GCA_019310665.1 Deltaproteobacteria bacterium | reverse complement strand
GCTCCGCGCTACGACCCCACAGGCTGGGTTCACCGTTCAGGGTTATATATAGATAGGTTCAGAGGTTCTGGGTTCAACGTACAAGGTTATTCTGCCCCCCCTCTGAACCCTTGAACCCCTGAACCCTTTCTACCCTAAAGCAGTCAAAAAAGAAAGAAAACGATGATGACCGGTGAAAAATTCATCCAAAATGATATCAGTTTCTACGCCGATGGCCTGGAATTGCAGGGGATATTGCATCTACCGCAAGACAGGCGGCCACCGGTGGTTATCGGCTGCCATGGGTTATACAGCAGCATCAACTCACCGAAACAAATTGCCCTGGCCGAACAATGCAACCGCCTGGGCATCGCCTATTTCCGATTCGATCACCGGGGCTGCGGCAAAAGCGAGGGAAAATTTGAGGACGTGACCTCCCTTGAAGCGCGCTGCAGAGATCTCATCGCAGCCGTAGAGACCATCAACAACAGAATCGATACGGGGGGCCGCCTGGGACTGTTCGGCAGCAGTATGGGCGGCACCGTTTGCCTGAGTGCAGCCAGCCGACTGGCCACCGACGCTGTGGTTACTTTGGCCGCGCCGGTTCGCAGCGACCTGACTGGCGACCAACCTGAAATGTCCCGGTCGGAAATCGTTTTTGATGCCGCCAAACGTCAATTCGACATCACAGAGAGGCTTTCAAAAATCAGCAATATCCTGATTTTTCACGGTGACGCAGATGATGTGGTTCCGGTTTCCCATGCCAGAGAGATTTACAAATTAGCCCGCAAACCCAAAAAGATTATTATTCAAAAAAGTGGGGACCACCCGATAAGTAACAAAGGCCACCAGACGGAATTTATTAGAGAGGCCTCCCGGTGGTTTAAGCAGGGGCTAAAAATATAAATGTCAAATGTCGAATGATGAATGTCGAATTAAGGGATTCTATCATTTTTTTGCTTGACGCAAAATGCCACATTGTAGTAACAGATGTTGCGACGGGCACAAAAATAAATATTGCAGGCAACTGCAATATTTTTTTTGTGCCCATGAATAAAAAATTTTTCAGTTATTACGTTTATTTTTGACCCAAGTCAAGGAGGCGGCGTTTCTTTTTAGCCATACTGAGCCCATGAAAGATAAAACACCTGATTCATCCCCAAAACTTATAGACATCAGCCATAGGGATTCAACCTTGGCTGCGGAAGTAAAGCGTCGTTGCGGAGTGGATATCAATTTGTGCTGGCATTGCCAGTCCTGCGCCAGCGGCTGTCCGTTTATCAGCGCCATGGACTATCCGCCCAACGCTGTAATTCGGCTCGCCCAGCTGGGTTTAAGAAAAGAAGCACTGGAAAGTTCAGGCATCTGGATCTGTGTCGGGTGCAACACCTGCTCGGTCCAGTGTCCGAATTCCATCGACATCCCGGCGGTAAACGATTCCCTGCGTCAAATGGCAATGGAGGAAGGCGTAAAAATTGCCGAGCCGAATATATTACATTTTCACCAGGAAGTGCTGAATTCCATCAAGCGCTATGGCAGGACCCATAAATTCGAAATCATGCTGCGCTATAAGCTTCGACGGCGGGATTGGTTTTCAGACGTTGCGGTCGGCTTAAAGATGTTTGCCAAACACAAATTGGAAATCCTGCCCTCGAGGATCAGGGACATGAAAACCATCAAAAAGCTTTTCGACCACAAACAATCCGTGTAGCCCAACAGCTTAAAAACAATTGGGCGTTATTCGTTAGATCGAACGTTTATAAAAAAGACGGAGCGTAGCGACACCACAATTTAAGGCACTTTAGGCATTTTCCGGTTTATCCGGGTCAGGTATCATAACTATGCAGGACACATCCATGACCGACCTAACTTACTACCCCGGCTGCTCGCTGGCCACCACCGCCAAGGAAAATAACGTTTCACTCATTTATTTGTTTCGGCACCTTGGTTTTAACCTGGTTGAGCTGGAAGACTGGAATTGCTGCGGCAGTTCATCGGCCCACAGCATCAACCATGAGCTGGCATTTGATTTGGCCAGCCGCAACTTATTTCTGGCGCCCCCGGGCCGACCGTTGCTGGTAGCCTGCCCCAGTTGTCTTCTGAGATTGCGGCATGCCCATCATAAATTAACCGAAGATGCCGACGCCCGGGACCATTATGAAAAGAAATGGGGCAAACCTTTTGATCAAAGTCTAGAGATCGTCCATGTGTTTGAAATCCTGGACAGGTTGAACCTGCTGGAATTTTCCCAGCAGCACACCCAAAGGCTGGCCGGGCTGCGCTTTGTAACCTATTACGGTTGCATGCTGGCCCGCCCTCCGGTATTGCGCGATGAAAAGAACTATCATGGCCTGATGGAAAAAATTCTCGATTCTCTGGGCGCAACCCCATTGCGATGGGGCTATTCCTCCCGTTGCTGCGGCACTTTCCTGACGGTGGCGCGACCTGAAGTCGTCACCCCCATGGTGAACGAAATTATCCAGGGGGCCATCAATGCCAGAGCGGACTGCATCGTAACCGCCTGCGCCATGTGTCATATGAATCTGGAGGTTCGAAGCACCCTGAAGCAGCAGGTCCCCATTTTACATTTCTCGGAAATCCTGTCGCTGGCCATGGGATTGGGGGGTAAGGACGAGCATAAAGGCTGGTTCGCGAGACATCTGGTGGACCCGCGACCGCTGCTTAAGGCCATTCATCTTTTAGGCTGACGGTCTCCCCCCCAATTGAGTTACTAAGGAGTTCATTATTATTTAGACATAAGTTCACCGCCCGCTGCGCTCGAGATCGCAGAGCACGCAGAGACAAAATCCGCAAGGGCATAATAAAGATATGGTTTTTCTCTGCGCTCTCCCGCCGGGGCGTAGGCCCTATGGGCCGGAGGCGGCGAGCTCTGCGGTGAATACATCATTTAAATCGTAGCACACCATGTCAAAATGATTATTGCCATATTAGTAACAACCAAAACGAAAAAAGCGATTTTGGTGACTTAGTTTCGGTCATTGAAATTTCGAATTTGGAATTTATTTGGCCCAATTTTAAGATTAGGTGGTGCTTGGTTTTTGGGATTTTTATTTAGTTAGAAAAACATAATTTCTATCGGACGACGAGTTTCCGCCTTAGCAATTCAAGAGCCATGGCCGCAAAAATGCGTTTATTCATGCGCCGGTTGTCAAAGGTAAAATGGTACCGCTGCCCGGTGACGGAATCAGGCGTGGCAATACCGACGCAAATCGTTCCAACCGGTTTGCCGTCTGTTGCCCCGCCGGGCCCGGCTATTCCGCTGGTGGCCAGGCCATAGGTTGCGCCGGAGACGCGCTTGACCCCCCGGGCCATTTCCCTGGCGGTCTCTTCCGAAACAGCGCCATGACTGTCCAGAATCTCGGGCGCAACACCAAGAATTTTTACTTTGATCTGATTGGCGTAGGTAACCGCGGAAAATACAAAATATTCCGAACTTCCCGGCACGTTGGTTATCAAATCGGCAATCATTCCTCCGGTGCAGCTTTCCGCCACAGCCAGGGTCGCATTTTGGGCCCGCAATAAATTGCCCAGGGTTTGTTCCAGGGACTCGCCCGTCTTCGAAAACACCTTATTTCCCAGTTTTTGCTCAACCCAGTGGCCGGCTTTTTCCAGTTGTGATTGCAACCGCTCCTTATCGGACCCGCTGATATACAGTTTTACATGAATTTCCGGAAACTTGGCACGAAAACCGAGCTTAATATGGGGAAAGCGCCCCTCGAATCCGGCCAAATGCTCGGCCGTGGATGATTCGGTTAAACCAAAGGTGGACAGGGTCTTGACCAGGCGATTACTTTCCACCTTCCCCTGAAGTTTCATCAGCCGGGCGATGACCTCGCTTGTCAGCATTTGCTGCATCTCGAAAGGGACCCCCGGTAAAAAGAAGAACACGCATTGTTTTATTTTCAGCTGAAAGCCCGGTGCCGTGCCAACCGGGTTAATGAGACAGTCGGCACCTGCCGGCAGCAGCGCCTGTTTTTTATTGGAAACGCTCACCGGCCGCTGGTGGACTTTGAAAAACGCCTCTACCGAATCGAGGGCCAGGGGATCCAGGACCAATTCAACACCTGCTGCTTTGGCGGCCGCTGCGGCGGTCAGGTCGTCACCGGTCGGGCCCAGTCCCCCGGTCACTACGGCGACATCAGATCGACTGGCGATTTCCTGCAATATCGTCACAATAGATTCCGGGTGATCACCAACACAACTATGCCGCACGACCTCAACCCCTGCCGCTTCCAGTGTCGAAGCAATATAAGCGGAATTGCTGTCCACCAGCGCCCCTGATCGAATTTCATCTCCGGTGGCTAAAATTTCTGCTATCATAGGCATTTTCCTGTGTTCATTCCGGTGGCTTCAATACAAACATCGAAGACGAAACATCCGCGTCCGCCCAGTATCTGTCGACCACCAGTTGAAAATCCACACCTTCACCGTTGGCAATGCTCAATTTGGCCGGTACTTGATAGCCTTTGACGTGCTGCATTTCGTCAAATCTTGCAAGATAAACCAACGATCCGGAGCGGCTATAAAATTCGGCTTTTTGAACCCGTGATTTGGTGTCATCAAGATATATTTTTTCGGTGACACCCCACCATCTTCGCTTTAATACCAATACGAATCCGTTACCGGGATCTTGTCTCGCCAGGGTGGCGGAGTGGTGTTCACGCAGCGGAATACGGCCGGCCAACAAATTAATAAGGTCAGAAGTTTGAATAGGTATCGAAATGATCCGTTCCAGATTGGCATCTGTGGCCCGTATCTTTTTATAAAGCGGTTGGCCCTCACGTACTTCATAATAATAGAACCATTTGCCGTCGCTGGCTATTTTAATTGCCGGTTGCCCGGATACCAGTACCGCAATGTTTAATTTTACCGTTTCCGATCCGATCCAGAAGACCCGTTCGTCTATTATTAATTTTCCGTTTTGCCGGACCCTGATTTTGCCGATACCCTTGAAGTTCTTAAGCGCCTTGTTTTGGTTGCTCAATGTCGCAAGCAAGGCCTGGGCCTCGGCCCGGGCGGCTGCGTCCAGGGCGTCCGCTGTCCTGCGGGACTGACTGCTGCATCCGGCCGCAAATACGAGCATGATCAATAGAAATAGGATGGGTATCGTCGAAGTAAAACTTAAACCAGTTGCATCCGAAGGTCTCATAAGCAAATAAAATCCCAAATCTCAAGCACCAAATCACAAATAAATCTCAAATCTCAATATTCAATGACCGAAACTCTCGCTGAAGCTGTATTCCCGCACTTCGGATACTCAGGTCCGCCGTTGATCATGCCATTAGGCCCAACTGTAAGCAGCCTGTTTGTTTGTCCAGCGACGAGCTCCCTTCGGCAAGCTCAGGGCTTGAGCCCGTCGAAAGCAGCCGTTTCGAATTTTGAATTTGGGTCATTGGGATTTGTTTGAGATTTGTTTTTTGGTGCTTGGAATTTTCTCGGCCTTAACCCGCAACCC
>JAFDDW010000182.1:1653-7114 GCA_019310665.1 Deltaproteobacteria bacterium | reverse complement strand
CCGGCTTTTTGGGCTGATTATCAACCAGAATTTTATGGTTAGCAATCAAATTGGCAGCCAGGGAGCGGGAACAGGCCGGAAGGTGGGCGGCGACCACGGCATCGAGCCGCCGGTCCTGGTCGGATTCATCGACAAGGATGGTAAAGGTACCGTTAACAACCATGCTGCTGGGCAGGCTTAATTTTCGGAAATATCCGAAAGGAATAAAGATTCTATCTCTGACAGGATCGCGGCTTCATCCGTTTTTTTAGCGGTCGACAACTCTCTTACCAGTAAGACCTGGGCGGTGTCGTAAAGTTTCCGCTCCCCAAAAGAGAGATCTTTGGTGAGTTTCAGTAAAAAAAGATCTCTAAAAACTTCCGCCACGTCATACAGGGAGCCGGTTTTTATTTTATCCATATATTCGCGATAGCGCCGGTTCCAGGTCTGGTTGTCCGGCGACCCATCTTTGCGATACTTCATGACTTCGTATACTTTGGGGACCTCTTTTTTATCAATGATTTCTCTTAAGCCGACGGATTCGACATTTTTGGTGGGAATCATGATAACCATGCTGTTTTCAAGAACTTTCATGATATAAAAGTCATGCGCTTCACCATTGACGACACGACTTTCAATGGCCTCTATCTCCCCGACACCGTGGGCAGGATAAACCGCCAGGTCACCGATCTGGAATTCTCGAATACTTTGTTTTGCGCCCTGTACATCTTCTTTGGCTTTTTTTTCAGTCATATTCCCACCGATCGTCGATTTAATGGTCGTCATTCAAAGCTGATCTGTAAATATGGTCCTTCATAACATACCTTTTAATAACAATCAATAAAAAAGGATTGGCGTAAGATTACGCCAATCCTTCAGGTAAGCTCGAGATCAAGATGGATTTTACAGCAGGAACGGCACCATCAGCAGCGCCACCACATTGAGGATCTTGATCATGGGGTTAATAGCAGGTCCGGCAGTATCCTTGTAAGGATCGCCGACGGTGTCACCGGTGACGGCCGCTTTGTGGGCATCGCTGCCCTTGCCGCCCAGGTGACCGTCTTCAATATATTTTTTGGCATTGTCCCAGGCCGCCCCGCCGGTGGTCATGGAGATGGCCAGGAAAAGACCGGTGATGATACTGCCGATCAGCACGCCGCCCAGCGCGATTTTGCCCAGAATCAGCCCCACCAGAATCGGGACCACCACCGGCAACAGGGCCGGTACGATCATTTCCTTGAGGGCAAACTTGGTCACAATGTCCACGCAGGCCGCATAATCCGGTTTGTCGGTTCCTTCCATAATGCCGGGTTTTTCACGGAATTGGCGCCGGACTTCCTCGACCACCGCCCCGCCGGCCTTGCCCACAGCGCGCATGGCAAAGGAGGCGAACAGAAACGGCAGCAGCCCGCCCAGAAAGAGGCCGATAATCACCAAAACGTTACTCAGATCAAAGCTCAATACCCCTTCTGCGCCATGCATGGCAAATTCCTGGGTGTAAGCCGCAAACAGAACCAGCGCCGCCAGGGCGGCCGAACCGATAGCATAGCCCTTGGTAACGGCCTTGGTAGTATTGCCCACTGCGTCCAGGGGGTCGGTGACGGCCCGCACACTTTCATCCATTTCCGCCATTTCCGCAATCCCGCCGGCATTGTCGGTGATCGGTCCATAGGCATCGATGGCAATCACCATACCGGTCATGGAAAGCATCGACATGGCGGCCATGGCAATTCCGTAGAGTCCGGCGGCGGCGTACGAGGCCCCGATGGCGGCACAGATGGCCAGCACCGGCAGGGCCGTGGCTTCCATGCTGACGGCCAGCCCGGCAATGATATTGGTGCCGTGCCCGGTGGTGGAGGCCTCGGCAATGCTTTTAACCGGTTTGCGGATGCCCGTGTAATATTCGGTAATCATGACAATCACAACCGTAAGAATGAGCCCGACCAGGGCTGCGAAATAGATATTTATCCCGGACAGTTCGTCGACATCCGCAAAGGCCGAGGTACAGGCCACCAAAAACGCGATGGCCGCGATTATGGCGGCCCCGAACATGCCTTTATAAAGGGCGCCCATGATATACTCACTTTTTCCCAGCTTGACGAAAAAGATCGCGATCATGGAAGCGACAATTGAAATGGCGCCCAGTAGGAGGGGGAAATCAGTGGCGATAGGGATCGCCGGATAAAGCAAATTTCCCAGGAGCATGGCGGCAACCGCCGTTATGGCGTAAGTTTCAAACAGGTCGGCCGCCATACCGGCGCAGTCACCCACATTGTCGCCCACGTTGTCGGCAATGGTCGCCGGGTTACGCGGATCGTCTTCGGGAATCCCGGCTTCAACTTTTCCCACCAGGTCCGCCCCCACATCAGCGCCCTTGGTGAAGATCCCGCCGCCCAGCCGGGCAAAAATAGAGATCAGGCTTCCACCAAATCCCAGGGCCACCAGCGCAATCACGGCCTGCCTGGTATCCGTTCCGGTAGCCAGCAGGACCGTATAAAAACCGGAAACCGCCGTCAGCGCCAGGCCGGCAACGATCATCCCGGTAACGGCACCGCCCCTGAACGCCAGGGACAGCCCCTTTGCCAGGCCGCCTTTGGCCGCTTCGGCGGTGCGCACGTTGGCTATCACCGACACCCGCATCCCAATGTAACCGGCGGCAAACGATGCCACCGCTCCAACTAAAAAGCCGATGGCCGTCTTAAAGCCCAGCGCAAAGGCGATGATGACAAACATGACGATTCCGGCAATGCCCATGCTTTTAAGTTGGCGGTTCAAGTAAGCAATGGCCCCTGTCTTTATGGCATCGGCAATTTCTGTCATTTTCTCATCGCCGGCCGGGGCGCTCTTGACGGTGATGGCAAGTATAATGGCAAAGACCACACCTGCAATCCCAACCAGTGTACAAATCAGCGGTAATAAGTAATTCATCCTCTCCTCCAAATAATAGGTTTTCGGTTAACCTGTGATCAACAGGTCTTTTCGATTAAACACGTTCATACCAACTTTCGTACCTTCACAAAGCATCGTAACCACTGCATCCCGGGCTGCTGAAATGACCCGGACCACCATCTCCGCCTTATCAGCGGAAAATCGGCCCAGAACATGATCAGTGACATTCTCCCCTGCCTCGGAACGCCCGACGCCTATACGCAGACGCACAAAATTGCCCCCGCCGAAGGCATCCATTATGGATCTTATGCCATTGTGTCCTCCATGCCCTCCTTTCTCTTTTATTTTTAATCTTCCAAAAGCAAGGTCTATGTCATCGTGGATAACCAGCATATCCTCGCTTGGTATTCGGAAATAGTGGGCCAGTTTTTGCAAAGGCGGCCCACTGCGATTCATAAACGCCATGGGCTTGGCCAGGAGAAGGTCGACATTTTCGATAAAGCCGCGCCCCAAAGTGGCGTCGAATTTGGTTTTATTAAACGCTATGTTGAAATCCTGCGCAATTATGTCGGCAACCATAAAGCCGGCATTATGCCGGGTGTCTTCATAGGGTTTTCCCGGATTCCCGAGTCCGACAACCAATCTAAGTCTATTTGCAGGCATAGTGTCGATGCGCTATTTTTCTTCTTCAGGTTCGGCTTCAGCTTCGGCGGCCTCTCCTTCTGCGCCTTCTTCTTCGCCTTCAAGTTCTTCTTCCTCTTCTTCGACGACTTCTTCTTCGACCTTCGGGCTGAGTACGGTCACAACCGTATAATTCACATCAGCCGCAACTTCCACATTCTCTCCCAGCGGCACATCCTCTAAATGAATGGAGTCTCCAATGCCCAGCTCGGAAATATCGATCTCGATGGCTTCCGGGATGTCGCCCGGCAAACAAAAAACCTCCAGTTCGCGACGGACAATATTCAGCAAACCGCCCTCTTCGATACCTGCGGATTTGCCCGTGGTAACCACCGGAACCATAACCTTGATTTGACGTTTCATATCAACTTCATAGAAATCGATATGGATCAGATTCCCTGAAACCGGGTGAGTTTGAAGCTCTTTGATGATGGCCGATTTGGTCACCTTTTTACCGTTTTGAATGACAAGGTTTAAAATAAACTGGCCAAAACTGCCTTTTTTCAGAATCTGTTCAAGATCTTTTGTATTTACGGACAGTAAAACCGGCTCTATTTTGCGGCCGTATAAAACCGCGGGTATTTGACCGGCCCGTCTCAGTACCCGCGCCGGGCCATTGCCCACGGATTTTCTCACAGTTGCCTGCAGTTCTGTTTTTTCCAAAGATATAACCCCTTTCGATTTCGGATTTCAGATTGCGGATTTTAGATTGGAAAGTTCCGCATTTAATTTCTGAATTCCTGAATCCCTTAATTTCTAAATTGTTATTATTTACTTTTTTATCTGTGTCTATCTGTGTAAATCCGTGTCCAAATTTATTTGATTCTCAAGCTTTTTCCCTTCAGAGCGAACGAGCAAATGATTCAGAATTGTCGGGAACATCAAACCCTGAACCCTGAACCTTACTTTTTATACAAACAGCGAAGTAACCGAATCCCCTCTGAAGCTGCGGATAATCGCCTCACCTACCAGCTGTGAAATCGTAAGCACTTTAATTTTGTCGCAGGCCAGGGCATTTTTGGCCAACGGTATCGTGTCGGTAACCACCAGGCTTTTGAGAGCCGACTTGGATATTCGGTCGATGGCCGGACCCGAAAGAACGGGGTGGGCACAACAGGCGTGAACTTCCCGGGCACCCGCGTTTATGACGGCCTCCGCAGCTTCCGTCAAGGTACCGGCCGTATCGGTCATATCATCAAGAATAACCGCCACCTTATCGGTTACCTCACCGATGACAGCCATGGCCTTGGCTTGATTGGGCGCATCCCGGCGTTTGTCGATAATCGCCAGATCCGCATCCAGACGCTTGGCAAAGGCCCGGGCTCTTTCCACCCCCCCGGCGTCCGGAGATACGATGACCAGACCGTCCCGGAAATATTTTCGAATATGATTTATCAGAACCGGCGCCGCAAAAAGGTTGTCCACCGGAATGTTAAAAAATCCCTGGATCTGGCCGGCATGCAGGTCCATGGTAATGACTCGATTGGCACCGGCCAGGGTGATCATATCAGAAACCAGTTTGGCACTGATCGGGACCCGGGGTGCGACTTTTTTATCCTGCCTGGAATAACCAAAATAGGGAATAATTGCCGTAATTTTTTTGGCCGAAGACCGTTTAAAAGCATCGATCATTAATAGCAATTCAACCAGATTGTCGTTCACCGGGGCGCAGGTGGACTGCATGATGAAAATGTCTTTCAGGCGGACGTTTTCGTTGATTTCGATCTGGATTTCTCCGTCACTGAACTTATTGACCTCGGCACCGCCCAGGGGCACGCTGAGATAGTCACAAATTTTTTTTGCAAGCTCAGGGTTGGAATTACCCGTAAAAATCGCCATACCTTCCATATTTACCCACCGCCGATCAAGTAATGAATTTGTGTTTATAATGCCGGACCATAACCCGGACAAG
>JAFDDW010000182.1:0-1647 GCA_019310665.1 Deltaproteobacteria bacterium | reverse complement strand
TTAGGCATTTCTTGGGGTAACTTGCTTTTTACCCAAAAAGATCTTGCCACATAATGCAAAAAAATAACAATTAAGATACTAAAATGGCTGGGGCGGGAGGATTCGAACCTCCGAATGCAGGAACCAAAGTCCTGTGTCTTACCACTTGACGACGCCCCACCATGGATCCTTTACAAAACGTCCCTTTTGAAGCAACGTTAGGAATCAGTGACAGCAGGAAACGCTTCATCAATGATATCAGCAAGATAAGCATTCAACCGAAGGTTCCCCTCAATCGCCTGCCCTGCTTCGCCGGCTTTGTGGGGATCAGAAAAAAGACCAAATACAGTGGGTCCGCTGCCTGACATCAATGCCCCCAATGCCCCATGCGTCAGAAGTTGCTTTTTTAAAGACTCGATCACCGGATATTTAGATATCGTCACGGTTTCAAGGTCGTTGCATAAATGCCGTGAAACATCAAAACCGCTTGGCATTAAAAAGGGTTTTGTAATTATTTTTTTACATTTTGTCAATCTTAAATTCAGATTTCTGTAAACTTCTGCGGTGGATACGTCAATCCCCGGATTGAGCAGTAAAATGTGATAGGGTAATGAGCCCGGATATGCTTCAAGCTTCTCACCAACCCCCGAGGCCAAGGCTGGTTTTTGGAAGATAAAGAAGGGAACGTCGGCGCCCAGTTGAAGCCCCAGGGACATCAACTCGTCGCGCGAGAAGGGAAACCCATAATGTTGGTTGAGTCCGATAAGGACGCTGGCGGCATTGCTGCTGCCACCGCCAAGACCGGCGGCAACCGGTATGGACTTTTCAATGCCGATTGTTAAGCCATCATGGGTCTTCAGGGCTTTAAAAAACAGGGTTGCGGCTTGGTGGGTGATGTTGGTCTGATCCAGAGGAATTTGCGGATCAGATGATTCAATCTCTATTTTTTTCCCGCCAAATTGAAGAAAAATACTGTCAAAAAGATCCACGCAGCACATCAGCGAAAACAATTCGTGGAAGCCGTCCGGCCGTTTTCCGGTAACCTGCAAAAACAGGTTGATTTTAGCGGGAGACAAAATCTTCATCAATGTGTGCGGCACCGATGCCTAACCCGGACAAGCCGGAAATTCCAAAACACAAATACCAAATTTCAAATAAATCACAATGACCAAAATTCAAAATCCCAAATGCGAATACGATCTTAAGAAAAAACGTTTCAATTAAGACTCTAACCTGGTTTTGAAACCATAGGACGGTGACGGCATATCATTCTTTCTCTTTGACGTAGATTATTCGTAGGTCGTAAAGGATATTCTTCAATAAATCCTCTTCGTCTTTGGATAAATTGCCGGCTGTTTTTTCCTCAAGCATGCTCAAAATATCGATCGTCTGTTTAGCCATGGAAAGGTTTTTCTCTGTTTTGCCGGTGGTGGGATCCTCGATGGCACCCAGATGCAGCAGCGCTGAAGCATTTAACGAGACAACGAAAGTCGGAAAATTAATTTCAGGCATTGGCGGTTGCTCTTTGGACTCATCGGCGGGTGACGTCTTGGGTGCTCCAGGCTCCCGGGTTTCCTCAGTTGATGTTTCCGTCTGGGCCTCCTCTTCTGAAGAAGGAGCAGGGGCCTGCTCGTCTGCAGTTCCATCTTCCTGGCCATCTTTTGCAAA
>JAFDDW010000181.1 GCA_019310665.1 Deltaproteobacteria bacterium | reverse complement strand
GCAACCGGACCTCCGGCGGAGGTCGCTAAAAACATCAAATCCCATACCGGCCGTTTTTTAAAAGCCTATTTGAAAAAGTCGGGGCGACTGAAAAGGCCCCCATCTTCCTCCCCCGGTGTTGCTGAGTCAACGGCATCTTTTAGTGCTGCCGGGATCTCCGATGCCATCGCCATCAAAGGCGCCCGGGAGCATAATCTAAAGGACATCAATCTGACCGTGCCCCACAATCAACTGGTTGTGTTGACCGGTGTATCCGGCTCGGGCAAATCCACCCTGGCCTTTGATATCCTTTTTGCCGAAGGCCAGCGCCGCTATCTGGAAAGCCTGGCACCTTATGTGCGGCAGTATATGAAAATATTGGAGCGGCCGGAAGTCGACCTGGTCACCGGCCTGGCCCCCACGGTGGCCATTCAACAGCGAACCAGCTATGCCAGCCGGCGCTCCACGGTGGCCACCCTAACCGAAATTTATCATTACCTGAGACTTTTATTCAGCAAACTCGGTGTCCAGCATTGCCCGGGATGCGGCCGCCAATTGAGGGCCCAGACCCAGACGGCCATTGTCGACCAGATCCGCCGGCGCTATCCCCGGCAAGCAGCCACCGTGCTGGCGCCCAAAGTCTTCGGCCGCAAAGGATTTCACAAAGAAGTCATTGCGCACGCGCTGAAAAAGGGAATAACCAAAGCCCGCATTGACGGTAAAATCACTGTTTTGAAAGAAGGCCTGGCGCTGAGCCGTTATCATGAGCACAACATCGATCTGGTTATCGGGCGCCTTCCGGCCAAAAACCTGGAGACCCTGGTAAACAAGGCCCTGGACGAGGGCGGCGGCAGTCTGGTGGTGATCAACCGTCAGCGCAACGAAGATGTGTTCAGTTTACACGGCATCTGCCCGGCCTGCGGTATCGGCCTTGAAAGCCTTGATCCCCGCCTGTTTTCGTTTAACAGCCAACAGGGCGCCTGTACCCAATGCAGCGGACTCGGTACCATCGGCGAAGCGGAGGATAAAGACAACGCCGGCACCAGGATCTGTCCCCGCTGCAGCGGCAGTCGCCTGAAACCCCAGGCCCTGGCCGTCAAAGTCGGCCATTACGGCATCTGGGACCTGGTGCAAAAGCCGGCCCGGGACGGTTATCAAATCCTGAAAAAAATGACCTTCAGGCCCCATGAGAATCCGGTGGCCGAACCGATTGTGGCGGAATTGTTGACCCGACTGGCCCTGTTGAATCAACTGGGATTGTCCTATCTTTCCCTGGCCCGCAGCGGAGATACCCTTTCCGGAGGCGAGGCCCAGCGGATACGTCTGGCCGCCCAGCTGGGCTCCAATCTGACCGGAGTGTGTTATATCCTGGATGAACCCACCATCGGGCTGCATGCCAGGGACAACCGGATTCTGATCGATGCCCTCAAGACACTTCGCGACCGCGGCAATACCATTCTGGTGGTTGAACATGATGAAGAATCGATACGGGCCGCCGACACGATTATTGACCTGGGCCCCGGGGCCGGACAGGACGGCGGCCGGGTTGTGGCTTACGGACAACTTGCGGAATTGAAAAAGGCCCCTTTATCCATCACCGGCGCGCTGCTTGGCGGACACTCCAAAAAAATCACATCACGCCTGAGACCCTATCGGCGGAGACCCGTTATCAAGGTCCTGGGTGCCGCGACCCATAATCTCAAAAACATCAACGTCAATTTTCCCCTCGGATGTCTGATTGGTGTCACCGGGGTATCCGGCTCGGGAAAATCCAGTCTGCTCAAAGAGACGCTTTACAAAGGTTTGCGCAACCGGCTGTTGAAGCAGCGTCGTCCGGCCGGTGATTGTAAGGATATCCAGGGCTGGAAGAATATAGAGCGGGTGCTGGAAGTTAACCACAGCCCCATCGGCCGCACACCGCGATCCGTACCAGCCTCCTATGTCGGCTTTTTATCGGAAATCCGCAAACTATTCTCCCTGACGCCGCCGGCCCGCGCCCGGGGGTATTCCGCCGGTCGTTTTTCATTTAATGTGGCTGACGGTCGCTGCGACACCTGCAAGGGCCAGGGGCGGCCGAAGGTGGCGATGAGCTTTTTGCCCGATGTGTATGTGCTCTGCGATGTCTGCCGGGGAAAACGGTTCAACAATGAGACCCTGGCGGTCCAGTATCGCGGCAAGAATATATCGGAAATCCTGGAGATGACCTTTGCCGAGGCGGCCCGCTTTTTTACGGCCGTCCCCTCCATCCGCCGGGCGGTTCAGTTTGTCTGTGATGTCGGTCTGGGATATCTGTGCCTGGGGCAGCCCAGCCCGACCATGTCCGGCGGTGAGGCCCAGCGGATCAAACTGGCCCAACAGCTGGCCAAACCATCCAACGGACATACGCTTTACATCCTCGACGAGCCCACCACGGGGTTGCACATAGCCGATGTTCAGCGACTCATCGACGTTTTGCAAAAACTGGTGGATCAAGGCAATACCGTAGCCGTCATCGAGCACAACATGGAAATCATCCGCGAAGCCGATTTTATCATCGACCTGGGACCCGAAGGCGGCTACCAAGGCGGCCGCAAAGTATTCTCCGGCTCACCGCCGGAACTACTAAAGGCCACTAAAAAATCCCATACGGCCAAATGGTTTAAGAAATACTTACAGGGCAACTAGGAGTATAGCAGGCAAGGCAAAAGTCAGTACGAATTAATTAAGATTGCTCTCTGCCTCATATTCGAACTTGATATTGAAGTCAATTTAGCTTATTTTAACAATTGTTTATATTACATTTTTTCGACCGTATTAGCACTACATTCCCAAAAATGAGACCAGTAAGATAACCTGCCAAGCAATTAGGAGCCGACATATGTCGAAAAAATATGAATTAAAAGCTGCTGATCTCCGCTGTGTATGCGATCATCGGATCTTTAAGTTCAAGAACACATCGGAAATCAAACCCCTGGATGAAGTCATCGGCCAAAAAAGAGCGGTTCAGGCAATCGAATTCGGGCTGAATATGAAAAGCGCCGGTTACAATATCTTTGTCACCGGAGTTGAGGGTACCGGGAAATCAACCATCGTTCGGGAACTTGTGTCCCAACACGCCAACACGCTGCCCCGGCCGGATGACTGGTGCCTGGTAAACAATTTCAAGGACGAATTCCGCCCCAAGGCCATTGCGGTTCCGCCCGGAAAAGCGGTTCAGTTCCGCAAGAAAATGAACAAATTCGTAGAAGCCTTACAGAAGGATCTACCCAAAGCGTTTGAAGGTGAAAGCTATCTCAAGCACCTGTCAGGCATAAAATCCAGATTTTCAGACAAACAAAACCGGCTCTTTCAAAAAATTGATAAGTTTGCCGCCAAATCCAACCTCCAGATCGTTAAATCCGAACAAGAGATTGAAACGGTTCCCGTGATTGACGGCACCCCCCTGACACCGGAGGATTACAACAAACTTCCCCATGATAAAAAGGCCGCCATTGAGGCCAGCGTCCGCCGGATCCAGGAACAAATTGAAATGGCTTCGGTGGAAGTCGATAAACTAAACCAGGCGCTGCACACCGACGTTGAGAAACTGATGGATAAGGTCACCTTTTCGGTTGTAAGAGGCCGGTTGGAAAAAATCAGGTCCGAATTTAAAGACAGCGCCAGCATTCTGAATCATTTGGCTGAAATCGAGCAGGACATCGTCGAAAACGTCCAGTATTTCATGCCCTCCGAGGAAGAAAACTCAAAGGAAGAAAACATTTTCAAACTGCCGCCGAAATCCAACCTGCAACGCTACCAGGTAAACGCTTTAACGGATCGCGAGCCGGCCAAAGGCGCACCGGTCATCTTTGAAACCAACCCCACCTATCACAATGTCATGGGGCGGATCGAAAAACGGGCCTACATGGGAACCGTCACCACCGACTTTACCATGGTCAAGGCCGGATCTCTCTTAAATGCCAACGGCGGCTTCCTGATAATGGACATGGAATCCTTAATGATGCACCCCTATGTCTGGGAAGCACTCAAACGCGCCTTGCAGGCCAAATATCTTCCCATCGAAGACATTGCCGAGGAAGCCGGTTTCGGAACGGTTTCCCTGCGACCGGCGCCGATTCCGCTGGAAGTAAAGGTTGTATTGCTGGGCAGCTATGACGATTTTGAAGTACTCCAAGATTATGATCCCCGCTTTAACAAGATATTCAAAGTCAGGGCCGATTTTGACTACGAAGTGGAGAGAAACGATGACACGGTTCAACAATACGCCCGCTTTATTGCCCGGGTTTGTAATGAAGAAAACCTGTTGCCGTTCACGCCCAAGGGCGTGGCGACCATTGTAGAATATGGCGAAAAATACGTATCCGATAAGAATAAACTCTCGATTCGCTTCGGCCCCCTGCTGGGCGTTTTAAAGGAATCCGACTACTGGGCCCGTAAAAGCAAGGCCCGGCTTATTTCCGATAAATATGTCGTCAAAGCCTTTAGCGAACATCGCTTCCGCTACAACCTTTACGAAGAAAAAACACACGAATCTTATCTGGATAACACCATCATGATCGATGTGGCGGGCGAGGTTGTCGGCCAGGTCAACGCCCTGGCCGTTTATCAGATTGGCAGTTTTTCCTTCGGACGCCCGGTTCGCATAACCGCCGAAACCTTTATGGGCAAAGACGGTGTGATTAATGTCGAACGGGAATCAAAATTAAGCGGCAAGACCCATGATAAAGGCGTGCTGATTCTCTCGGGCTATATGGGCCGAACGTTTGCCCAAAATTACCCCCTGAACCTGTCGATCAGCATTACCTTTGAACAAAGCTACAGCGGCATCGACGGCGACAGTGCGTCGTCCACCGAATTGTATGCCATTATTTCCAGTCTGTCGGGTATTCCCATCAAACAGGAAATTGCCGTCAGCGGTTCGATCAACCAGAAGGGCAAAATCCAGGCCATCGGCGGCGTCAACCACAAAGTCGAAGGATTTTTCGAAGTTTGCAAAACCAACGAGCTGACCGGCAGACAGGGTGTGATGATACCTAAGGCCAACGTAAAAAATCTCATGCTCAGAAAAGAAGTCATCGACGCCGTTAAAAAGCGCAAATTCCATGTCTATCAGGTTTCAACGGTGGCAGAAGGTATTGAGATCCTGACCGGCATGCCGGCGGGCAAAGCGGATAAAAACGGCAACTATCCGGACGGAACGGTTTACGGTGCCGTCCAGAAAAAATTAGCGCATTACGTTAAAAGGTCACTGCAGCTGAAAAAGGAATTAGAATAATTCTTGCCCTTCAAATCCCGCCATGCGGGGTTTGAAGGGCAAGAATTATATGCCCAAAGCCCAAGTTGCATACAAGGATAGGCTTTGGAGGTGATCCGATTCGTGCGCGTGTGACTGTTTGAGTGCCTTAGGGAGCGTTACATCGAACAGCTTGAAGGTGGTGAATATGATCCTAACTATTGCATTTTTCACGATGCCTTGTTTATATCGGGGTTCTGTTCGGTGTTACGCTCCCTTATGCACGAG
>JAFDDW010000180.1 GCA_019310665.1 Deltaproteobacteria bacterium | reverse complement strand
ATTATTCTGACTTTTGGATTACGCAACGAAATTCATAATTTTACTGAATTGTGGATGTCGGCTAATACACAACCCCCAATTATTGCATATTCCTTCTGGTAACCTTAAATATTTTCAATTCCAAAAATTGCAGATTTGCTCCGACATACTTGCACTTTGGTTGGCTTTCAAAAAGTTGTCATATCAGGCTGTTAATCAATGTAGTAATTTACCCTTCTATTTTATCAAATTAAGTATAGGTCAGGCCACCTAATGATCAATCAGCCATTGTTCAATATTTCTACAATACGATCACAACAGCCCTGACTTTGCTCGTCGGCGGCCGTTAGGTTGATTTCTGACGGAGATGATGCCCCCAGGCCCAGTTCCACGGCACGGGCGATCTGTTCCTGATCAAAAATTTTGGTATTCATGACCTGATCGTTGCTTCCCAGTGATTTTAAAATCGCCACGCCGACGGCGTCAATGGCCACCCGATCGGTGGAAGCCAGAAACACATTGCCTTGGGCACGCTTGCCGGTTGCCGGGCCGCCGTCCACAAAGGCATCGATGCCGTCCAACACCACGAGCGCCGGTTTAAAGGGCGCATTTATTTCGGCAATTAATTGGCGCTGGTGGGGCGATGAATGCAGCTCGCTCATATAGTTAAAACCATGGCGGGATGTGGGCACCACTCCCACCGAATTTTTCAGCGACATGGTAATAACCCCGCCGAACTGGTGGGTTTTAAGGCAGCAAGTGAAAATCAGACATTCACTTTCCAGAATGGGTCGGGCCACCCGGAAGCCATCCTGCCAGTGGGAATTGTCCGCATCAACCTTCACCCAGTCTTTTTCATCCAGCCCATCGAAATCAATGATGTTGACATCCAGTTTCTCCATCAGCGGGATGATTCCCTTTTGCTCCATGACAGAACGATTTTCCGAATAGCTGCGTTCACCCAGTCTCACCGACTTGGCCCCCATCTTCCAGACCTCTTCCACCAGGGCCACCAGGGTATCGTTGTGGGTGGATCCCGGACATTGATCGGCCGTGTTGAAGTTGGGTTTGATTAGAACATCTTTGTTCTTGGCCGGGTTGATTTCAAGTGCCCTGATGGACGATTCAACGCCGGATTTTCGATCCTCGGTACTTACGAGAGTCACGTGACTGATATTCGAAGCGGACATGGCTATTCCTCCATAGACATCGTTGTTCTCAAAAATATTAAAATTTAATTAAACCTCAGGCAAGCTTTTTAGGCCTGAATTTTGGTTCTTTCCATGAAATATCACTTGGGCGCAACCATAGGTGCATATACACTGTACTCAGTGGGTTCTCCGATCGCAGTCTCTATTTTAGTCTGAATGGCATCCCTTTCTTTACTTTTCATCCATTTGTACCAGTCTTCCAGCGTCTGCCATTCGCTGATGACCAGGCAATCTTCCGGATTTTCCACATTGAACAAGGTGCGACCGGATATGTAACCGGGTTGATAAGTCGCAAGGGTGCGCAATTGTAAAATGAGGGGAACCGCTTTCCTGGCCTGGGGGCCCTGTTTAATTTTTCTTTTGATCATCACTTCGATGGACATGGTATTCTCCGATTATCTATTCCTCTTTCATGGTCGTGACCGTAATTATATAGTCTCTGCCGGGTAGTTGCAAAAAATGCCTAAATTGCCTAAAGTGTCTAAAATGCCTAAAATTAAGGATACAATCCTCTTTCACTAATCAACTAATTACTCCGCCCTGAAAAATAGCCATAACATGGTTGGGTAGTATAAATTTGTTTTTTGAAAATTGAAGAAAATATTTAGAAGTTGATCCGGGCGGATTAATTAATTATTTCTTAAAAAGAAATGCACAAAGGCGTATGCGTACTGAAAAGCTCTTCAAAATATTAAAAAAATATAAGATTTCAAGAGCTTAGTCCATACTATTTTTTTTTACATCGGCATCTGGGATAAAATTAAAAAGCCAAAAAAAGCATAAAAAAATGCGCAGCATAAAATAATTAATCCGCCGAACCTTCGATTTACAACTTACTTCAGTTTTCAAAGAACAATTTGCAACCCTGAATATGCTATTTTTCAGGGCGGAGTAATTAACCAATCAGGATTTCACATCCTGATTTACGGGAATTCCGGATTCACAGGGCACCCCCACCTGGCACAACCCGCATCCGTAGCCGTCAAAGTGATAGTTCGCTTTTACATATTCCGCGGTGGCTGGTCTAAGGTGCTCAAGGCATTTCACCTTATCATGACCGTTTTCAGACAGCGCCCCCACCGGGCAGCGGGTGATACACTTACCGCAAATGCCCTGTGAGTAAAAAAGACAATAGGCCCGGTGATCGTTATACGGTCTTGGTGTCGGCGGAATTTTAATCCGGGCCACCACCGATCCTGTCCGCATGGCCTTGCCCCGGGGGGTGATCAGTCCGTCACATAATCCAAAGGTCCCCAGGCCGGCAGCATAGGCAGCATGCCGCTCTGACCAGGTGGATGCAAATACATATTGATCGGATTTTTTCCTCTCCCAGGTGGCAGCAAGCATCGGCGCAACGGCCGCATGACCCGCTTTTTGCAGAACATCCACAACCCGATTTCGCAGCTTGACATTGACCTCTTCGCCGAAAATACGCGCCCTGGCCCAACGCTCCGCAGGATAGGTGGACTGTTGGCGGTTGTCGGCCCTGGTGGCTTGGGTCTGGGGAAGAATCCAGCTGATGACCGCAAGCTCCCCGGCTTTTACCCTGATCCCGGGAAAGGTCTGGGTGAATATCTCCAGGGGTGTCCAATGGTAAGGACCGACAAATTCTTTGTAGGATTCGTAGAGGGGATCATCGCCCCTTGAAAAGCCTACCAGAGGATGTTCAAACGCTTTTTCCCGGAACGGACCCTGCAGGGTGTTTTCAGGAGATAGCTCAATAAAATCCCTGATGATATCTTCAATCCACTTGGCCGGGTCTGCTTTCAGTGCTGTAGTCATTTTTTGTCCTTGTTAAGCTAACAATATATTCAGTTGTGTTATTGTCAAACCGGGTATGATATACCTTTCACTGTAAACCCATACCACAAAAGGAGACAATATGGAAATCACATGGTCATCCCGCACCACCAGGATGACTTCTTTCCTCCGATTTCCACCTATGTGGACATCCGGCCGTTTATCAAAGGCGTCAAACGCACCTGTCCGGATACCACAATCCGTATCATGCAGATCAACGAAACGATAACAATTTGATTTTCTATTGATTTTTTAGATGAAATACGGTTTATAAGGCAGGTTTGCCCTTGATCATCATTGCCGCTGCGAGGGCGGATAAATCCTCGAGAAACCAGAAGCCGATGAAAAGCCAAAACCTTAAAAGCCACGAAAGGCAATTCACCGTTCCGTTTTATGACCTGGATCCCATGCGGATGGTTTGGCATGGAAATTATCTGAAATACTTCGATACGACCCGGGCGGAACTCTTTTATGCTGCGGGGTTCGATCCCCTGGAATATTTTAAAAAGACCAATTACCTGTTTCCCATTACCAAAACTTCTACCAAACATATTGTCTCTTTGCGTTACCGTGATGAGTTTAAATGCAGGGCAGCGGTGACGGAGGCGGAATATAAGATTGTTGTCGATTTTGAAATTCGATTGATTCGAGACAATCAGCTATGCACCAGGGGGAAAAGCGAGCAGGTTGCAGTAAAATATCCCGATATGGAAATACTGTTCGAAATACCGGATGACATCCGCAAAATGCTGGGATTTAAAAAATGATACCGGATTTTCAGAAAGCACATATAGCAGGCGTCGAACGAATCGCGGCCTGGTCTGATGTCCTGGACGACATCAATGTATTTCCGGTTGCCGATGGAGATACGGGACGTAATTTGATTACCAGCCTCACGCCGCTGCGCTATCTGGAAAAAAATCTGGAAGATACGATTCATAAACTGTTGCTCTCCGCCCGCGGCAATTCAGGCAATATAGCGGCCCAATTTTTTTCCGGTTTTCTCACCGCCGATTCATATGAAAACCTTCATCAAGCAGCCCGATCAGGAAGAGACCAGGCCTGGCAGGCCGTCAGCAAGCCGATACCCGGAACGATGCTGACCGTTTTGGATACATTGGTTGATTTTTTAGAAAAAAGTGATTTTGAAAATAAAACTGAATACGTTGCCGAAATCATCGACCTGCTGGAAGATTCCGTAAAGTCGACTCCCGAGCTGTTGCCCAAGTTGAAGCAGGCCGGCGTTGTGGATTCCGGTGCTCTGGGGATGTACATTTTTCTGGAGGGTTTTTTTAAGAGCCTGATTGGCCAGCACAATGAGTTTCGACCGATTGCTGCAATATTTCAAGGGATGCTTGAAATCTCGCCATCCTACCAGGTGGAGATGGAAGAAGGTTACTGTGTGGACACGGTCATTCATGTTGATGAAAACGCTGAAGAAAAGGTCAGCCGGCTTAGCCGGTATGGTGAGAGTTTGGTGGTTATCCCGCACAAAGACTATTTAAAAATTCATTTGCATACCGATGATTCCCGCCAAACCAAAGCGCTAATTGAGTCTCTGGGGAAAGTGGTCCATTGGACCGATGACAATATTAGAACGCAAATAAAAGATTTCTCCCGGCCGCAGCGCCAGGGGGCCATCCATATCATGTCGGATGCGGCCGGTTCTGTGACCCGGGAGGATTCCCGTGAATTGGGCCTCACCCTTTTAGACAGCTATATAATTGCCGGGGAAAAATCATTGCCGGAAACCCTTTTTGCTCCCGAGGAACTTTACCAAACCATGCGCCAAGGGGTCCGGGTTTCAACCTCTCAGGCTTCTGTATTTGAACGTCATCAATACTATCAGCGCGTTTTGAGCCAATACGCAAAGGTGCTGTATCTGTGTGTGGGGTCTGTCTTTACCGGAAATTATGACGTTGCCATGGAATGGAAACGACAAAATGATCCGGATGACCGCTTGACCGTTATCGATACGGGGGCTGCTTCCGGCCGCCTGGGTGCGATAGTGATTGCATCCGCCCGCTATTCAGCCCAAACCAAAGATCCGGATGCTGTGATTCGTTTTGCGCAAAAAGCCGTGGATAAATGCCAGGAATATGTCTTCCTGGATAAATTGAAGTACCTTGCAGCCGGCGGGCGGTTGGCGAAATCCAGCGCCTTTTTCGGCGATGTCTTCCACGTCAAACCGATCATCACTCCGATCGCCGAAGGAGCCAAAAAGGTCGGAGCCGTAAAAAATCGTAACGGACAGCTTAAATTCGCTCTTGATAAGCTTGAGGGATCTTTCGATAAAGAATCCTCGCCGTTTATCATGCTCGAATATACCGACAATTACGACTGGGTCAACGATACGGTCAAAAAAGAAATTAAAGCACGTTACCCCTCTGCTGAAATAATGCTGCAACCGCTGTCACTGACTTCCGGTGTGCATATGGGCCCGGGGACCTGGGCTGTGGCGTTTTTGCCGGAACTCGTATGAAATATTTATTTAGAC
>JAFDDW010000179.1 GCA_019310665.1 Deltaproteobacteria bacterium | reverse complement strand
GCCGGCCATGCCGGGTGTGAAGCAGCGCTGGCAGCCGCCCGGATGGGATGCCGCGTTGTGTTGATGGCCATTGATCTCGACAAGCTGGCGGCCATGCCCTGCAGCCCATCAATCGGGGGCATGGCCAAGGGACAGCTGGTAAGGGAAATTGACGCCCTGGGTGGAGAGATGGCCCAAACCACCGATAAAACCGCCATCCACTACCGTACCCTGAACACCAAAAAGGGCCCTGCGGTTCATTCAACCCGAACTCAAAACGATAAGGTTCGCTACCATCTGGCCATGAAGGCGGCCATTGAAACTCAGCCGAACCTGGATCTTAAACAGGCCAAGGTGCAACGGCTGGTCGTTGAAGATAACTGCGTTATCGGCGTCGAGGATAATACGGGCTATGGCTACCAGGCGCCAACTGTCATTTTAGCCACAGGCACCTTTCTGAGCGGCTTGATCCATATCGGGTTTAATTCCATTAAAGCCGGCAGAGCCGGTGAATTCGCATCCTATGGTCTGGCCGCCAACCTCAAAGAATTGGGCTTCAGGCTCGGGCGGCTGAAAACCGGCACCCCCCCCAGGCTTAAAAAATCGAGTATCGATTTCAGCAAATTCAGCATCCTGGATGCCGATCCGGAACCCACACCGTTTTCAACTTTTACCAAAAAGATAACCCTGCCGCAGAGGCCCAGCTACATCGGGCACACCTGTCAGGCAAGCCATGACATCGTGCGCAAAAACCTCAAACATTCAGCCCTTTACGGAGGAATCATAAAAGGCACATCGGCACGCTACTGTCCCTCTTTTGAAGATAAGATTGTTAAATTTCCGGAGCGGGATCGGCATCAGATTATTCTTGAACCCGAAGGTCTGGATACGGAAGAAATCTATGCCAGTGGCCTGGGCAACAGTTTGCCTCAGGAAATCCAACTAGAACTGGTCCGGTCGGTTGAAGGTCTGGAATCAGCTGAAATCATGCGGCCCGCCTATGCCATCGAATACGACTATATCAACCCCATCGAGCTTAAACCCACCCTGGAAACCAAACTGCTGCCGGGACTTTTTCTGGCCGGACAGATCAACGGAACCTCGGGATATGAAGAAGCGGCCGCTCAAGGGCTCTGGGCCGGTATCAATGCCTCTTGCAAAGTGCAGGGCAGACCGGAATTTATCCTGGACCGATCCCAGGCTTATATGGGTGTGATGATTGACGATCTGGTCACCCGGGGCACCCGTGAACCCTATCGGATGTTTACCAGCCGGGCCGAATATCGTCTCATGCTGCGGGAAGACAACGCTGATTTGCGTCTAATGGAGATGGGGCATGCACTCGGTTTGATTGATGATGATACCCTTAAAGAACTGCAGGATCGCAAAAAACAGATTGACAGGGAAATCCAACGGGTCAAGCAAGTTTTCATCAAACCGACCGCCGCCGTAAATGAATACCTTCAGCACCGGGAAACAATGCCGATTCGTCACGGCATTGCCCTGGAGCAATTGTTGAAGCGTACTGAACTGGACTACGAGATGGTCAAGACCCTGTCCCAAAGCCCCGATGCCATCCCCAAACCTGTTGCACGGCAGGTGGAAATAGAAGTCAAATACGAGGGTTATATTCAAAAACAACTCCGGGAAATTGAGCGCTTTAAAAATATGGAGAAAATAAAAATACCGGTGGACTTTCAATTTTCAGCAGTTCACGGGTTGTCCAATGAATTAAAAGAAAAGCTGGCGAGCATCAAACCAACGTCTATCGGCCAGGTTTCCCGCATTGAAGGTATCACACCGGCAGCGATTTCGGTCCTCATGGTGGCGCTAAGTGCAGCTGAGAAACAAGCCAGACATTTATAAATTATTGGCTTTTAATTAAATACCGGTATTCTTGACACTGCATGCTATACACCTTATTTTAGATTGCAAAAATCCAATATTAAGCAGGACAAAGGGGTTCATTGAGTATGTCCGAAGACTATTACAAACTCCTTGGTGTCAATAAGGGAGCCAGCGATGCTGAAATTAAAAAAGCCTACCGCAAGCTGGCGATGAAGTACCACCCCGATCACACCAAAGGAGACAAAAGCGCTGAAGAAAAATTTAAAAAAATAAGCGAAGCCTATGCAGTTTTGAGCGATAAAGATAAGCGCAAAGAATACGATACATTTGGCTCAGAAGGCTTTCGTCAGCGTTTTTCCCAGGAAGATATTTTTCGGGGGTTTGATTTCGGTGATATCTTCAGGGAATTCGGATTCGGCGGTGCTGATTTTTCCGGTGCCAGGGGTGGCGGAAGACGATTTAATTTCGGAGGCGGACAACAGCAGGCCCGTGTAAAGGGTTCGGATCTGGTTTACGAACTGCCTTTGACATTGCGCGAGGTTGCCACCGGTGCCTCCAAAACTGTATCGTTTCAACATCAGGGCCGTGGTGAAAATCTGACAGTAAAAATCCCCAAAGGACTGATAACCGGCAAACAGGTGCGCCTGGCAGGCAAGGGAAATCCGAGTCCCTATGGGGGTCCTCCCGGCGATCTTTATATTAAGTCGAAAGTGCTCGATGACCCGACCTTCAGTGCCCAACAACATGATCTTTACCTGATTCAGACGTTGAAACTCAGTGAAGCGATTTTGGGCGTCACCGTATCGGTACCTACTATTGACGGCAAGCAGCTAAGCCTCAAAATTCCACCCGGCACCAAGCATGGGACCAAGATGCGATTATCCGGTCATGGTCTGCCGGTCATGCAGGACGGCAAAAAGGGCGATCTTTATGTCCGCATTCAAGTCAAAATCCCCCAAAATCTCACAAAAGAGCAAAAAAAACTAGTTGAAGATTTGGCTGCCACCGGGCTGTAAGGAAGCAAAATTATTGACAAGATGGCTCTTTCGAGATAATCTAGAATACAACGAGTATCAATGAATTTATAGTTATCGTTGAATAGTTGACAGGAGGCGTGTACTTCTGATTGATTTCCTAATCCGGATAAACCGGAAAATGCCTAAAAAAAGAAATGCCTAAATTGCCTAAAATGCACTAAAATGCCTAAAATTATGGTGTCGCTTCGCTCCGTCTTTATTATAAACGCCTGGTATTTTCAGCATGAAAGATCAGCAACCAGCAAATGAGTATAATCGCATACCTTGCTTTTTTCTTTTTATAAAATAGATAGAATACATTTACTTTAGGCAATTTAGGCACTTTAGGCATTTTTTCGAGCAGCTTCATATTTGCATTAAAATATATTTTGCCACAAAATGCACAAAAATAATTCCTGAGGGCCTTAAGGGCCTAAAAGCAAATGGGGTAACAAATGATTATTTCCTGCAACGAGTGTGATTCAAGCTTCAGTGTCGACGATAGTTTGATTAAAGACACCGGTTCCAAGGTTAGGTGTTCAAAATGCAACAGCGTATTTACGGCCTATCCGCAGCCGCTTGAAACCGATGAAGGTGAAGATTTGAGCCTGGAAGGTCTCGACGCTTCATTGGCGAATTTAGAAGAAGATACCGGATCTATTGAATCCGAAGGCTTATTGGATGAGCTTGAACTTGATCTGGAAGATTTCGATGACACACTGGGTGAAGATGCCGGACTGGAACCCGAAGGCCTGGCAGATGATACCGACGGTGAACTCGAACTCGGCCTTAGTTTAGATGATGACGATGGCTCCGACCTGGATATGTCCGACAAGGCAGATGCCGGTGATGAACTGCCGGATTTAGATGATTTTGAAGATTTGGCCGGCTTGGACGATGACTCGTTGACGATGGATGATACTGCAGCGGGGCTTGAAGATCTCAACCTCGATTCGGAAGCAGAGACGGATGACGACGAAGCGCTCGGGGTGAACGAGCTTGAGCTGGAGGGCGATGAGGAACTTAATCTATCCGATCTGGATCTTGATGATACGGATGAGGCCGAATTGGAAACCGAAGCCGCGACAGATTCAGAAGATCTGGATCTCGGTCTGGATCTCGGTCTGGATGACGACGCCCCGGCGGATGAAGAAATGGCCGAAACCGATATAGCAGTCGAAGATGCTGATGAACTGGATTTGTCGGATTTAGGACTTGCGTTGGACGATGCCTCGGCATCGGACGATACAGCGACTGCCGCTTCCGATGATCTCGATCTTGATCTGGAAGAGGAAGCACCCGGTGAGGCGGAGATTGCCGATGCCGGGGAGGAAATCGAAGATGCCGATGAGCTGGACTTGTCGGATTTAGGGCTTGAGATGGAAGATGCCTCGGCTTCTGATGATGCCGCTGCTGCCGGATCAGATGATCTTAACCTTGATCTGGATCTAGAGGAGGAGGCAGAAGCCATCGCCGGCGGTGAGGAGACCGCCGCCGATGAACTGGATCTATCCGATCTGGAAGAAATCATAGGTTCGGATGAAGCGCCCGGGGACCAGCCTGCCGGTCAAGATGCGGCAGAGGATCTCGAACTGGATTTTGACTTAGAAATTGACGAAGTTGCTCAAACTGCCGACACCGGTGAGAAAGCTGAAGCTGACGTCGATGAGTTGGATCTTCAATTCGACATTGATGACCAGCCTGCCGGCGGTGCCGATGCCTTGGCAGCGGCTGATGTCGGCGAACCCGCGCAAGATAATGACCTATTAGATATTGAACAAATGTTGGAACAAAGCGACGATATGATGCCTGATATGGAGGGCGAAGAGGAGGATTTATCACTAACGATGGAGGCGGCTCTTGATGATGCAGCCCAAAGTACCGAAGCCGATCTTGATTTTGATATCGAGAGTGAACTCCAGGAAAAAGAGGACATTTTTGATAGCGGTGAATCTACCGATGACCAGCTGGAATCGAATCTGCTGGATTCCGATGATGTGGATTTTCTGAGTGCCACCGGGATCCAGGATGACTCCCAGCCGATCGATGTCGGGACAGATGAATTTGCAACGGATGCTTTTTCGGATGAGGCAGATGGGTACGGTCAGACGGATGTTTCGCCGGACTCCGACGACGATGTGCCGGGACCACCAGTAAAAGCCAAACCCGCCAAATCACGATCGAAAAAGCCCGTTTTCGCCGTATTAGTGCTCCTCATACTGGCCATTGGCGTTTTAATTATCCCCAAGAGCCTGGGAATAAAAATCCCCTATATTAGCGACATCAAGATTCCTTATCTCAGTGATTTAGACCTTAAGATTCCTTACGTGAGCGATTGGCTCAACCCTCAAGCGCAAGATGTCGTCGGTAACCTTAAAATCACACCCTTGGGTCGGACAATCAGTGCTAAATTTGTTAACAATTCCAAAGTTGGTCGCCTTTTGGTCATCCGCGGCAAAATCAAAAATGATTATGATCACCCGCGCAGCTATGTCAAAGTAACCGGCAAGCTTTACAAAAAAGGACAAAAATTAGCCAAATCGGCAACCGTTTATTGTGGCAATGTAATTCCCGAATCGGAGCTCACCAAGTTGGATATCGCCACCATCAAAAAGCGAATGAAAAACAAATCCGGAGATAAAAAATCGAATTTAAAAATTAAAACGGGAAAAATT
>JAFDDW010000178.1 GCA_019310665.1 Deltaproteobacteria bacterium | reverse complement strand
CATTCGACATTCGATATTCTGCGGTTCTGCGGTTCGTTTTTAATGTAGTTTCATATGAGAGGTTCGGAGTTTCAAGGTCTCGATCAATTTTAAACAGCTGATTTATAAGCCCTGAATGGCAAGCACGTTTTAGAGATTAGACTATTATGGCACGGTAACTCTGAACCCTGAACGTTGAACCCTGAACCTATGAACCCACAAAAATAAAGGAGACCTGACATGGCCGAAGATCTTAAGAAAATGTACCGCACAATCATGGACGATCATTTTCCGCCGAAAATGGAGATCAGTTTCGTTGACGAAAATAATCGGCAGACTCTTTTTTACGAGAAGGTTACCTGGACCATCGACGACGTCCAGAAAGGGCTGCGATACGGTGAAAATCCCGGGCAGGAAGCTGCACTTTACCGGATGGTCAACGGCAATCTGGTATTGGGGGATACCCGAACCATTCAGCCGGGGCAGTATCTGGCTTCCGATATCGAGTTGCTGCAATCCGGTAAACATCCCGGCAAAACCAACCTGACCGATGCCGACAATTCCCTTAATATTTTGCGTTATTTTGTAGATAAACCGGGTGCAGTTATTGTAAAACATAATAATCCCTGCGGGGTGGCACTGGCGGATTCGCTGGTGGATGCTTACCTGAAAGCCAACATGGCTGACCGGGTTGCTGCGTTCGGCGGTTGTATTGCGCTGAACCGGGCGGTGGACAGGGCGACGGCTGAGGCGATTGTTCAGCAGTATGCCGAAGTCGTGGTGGCGCCTGACTTCGAATCCGGTGTTATGGATGTCTTTGCCGCCAAAAAAAATCTCAGGGTGGTCAAAATCAGTAACATTGAACGGTTGCAATCTTTTGTGGGTCAACGATGTGTCGAATTTAAAAGTTTGATCGACGGTGGCATTGTCACCCAATGGTCTTTTGTGCCCGCCAGTCGCAGCCGGGAAGATCTTAAAATTGCCGAGACGGATTACAAAGGCCAGCTTTACAAAATCAACCGGGCGCCCACCGACCGCGAATATGAGGATATGCTTTTTGGCTGGCTGGTGGAATCCGGGATTACGTCCAACTCGGTCATTTATGTCAAAGATCTGGTTACCGTGGGTATCGGTACCGGTGAGCAGGACAGAGTCGGGGTCGCTGAAATCGCAAGGGACAAGGCCTACCGCAAGCGGGCCGATCGTTATTGTTTTGAGAGCCTGGGCATTCCGTATAATGAATTGACAGACGCCGATAAAAAAGCGGAATTCGATGAGCGCGTGGCCAGGGAAAAGGGCGGGCTGAGCGGGGCCGCTATGGTCAGCGATGCCTTTTTCCCATTTCGCGATGGCGTGGATGTCGGTATCGGGGAGGGAATTGCGGCGGTGATTCAGCCCGGCGGCTCCGGAAACGACTATCAGTCCATTGAAGCCTGCAACGAGGCCGATGTGACAATGGTTTATACCGGCCAGCGGAGTTTTAAGCACTAGCGAGCCAATTCATGAATTGATAGAAGGTTTCAGGTCTTTTTATGTCCTGCGCATTTTCTTAATTTCCGCATTCCCGCCGGGGCGTAGGCGTAGGCCCCTATGGGCCGGAGGCCGCATTCCAACTTCCGAATTCAGTTCAATATCTTCGCCGCCACTCCCAGCACATAATCAATATCATCTGATGAAATATGATAATGGGTGACGGCCCGGATGCGTCCGGGTCCCACCGGCAGCATGCGGGCGCCGTTGTCATCCAGGCGCTTTACCAGTTCTTCTACGGTCATATCCTTCCGTTTGACCTCGAAATAGACGATATTGGTATGAATCCGGGTCGGATCGATTGACACACCGGGCATCTCCGCCAGCCCTTCAGCCAGTTTGCGGGCGTTGGCATGATCATCCGCCAGGCGATCGACCATCTCATTGAGGGCCACAATTCCCGCGGCTGCCAGCACACCGGCCTGGCGCATACCACCACCCAATATTTTTCTGGCACGCCTGGCTTCAGAAATAAAATCATGGCTGCCGCACACCACCGAACCGACCGGCGCTGCCAGTCCCTTACTCAAACAAAAAGACACCGAATCGGCTTCGGCAGCCAATTGAGCGGCCGGCACATCCAGGGCGACGGCGGCGTTGAAAAAGCGTGCGCCGTCCACATGGATTTTTAAGCCGTGACGCCGGGCAACATCTCCGACCGCCTTCATATAATCAGTATCCAGAGGATATCCCCCGCACAGGTTGTGTGTATTTTCAAGCACAATCAGCCGGGTTCGGGGAAAATGAACATTGTCCGCTCGAATGGCACCTTCGATATCAGACAAATTCAGTTTTCCATCGGGCTGGTTGGGCAGGGTGCGGGGATGGATGCCACCCACGGCTGCGGATCCGCCCTGCTCAAAATAGAAGGTGTGTGCAAAGCTTCCCAGAATGATTTCTTCTCCCCGGCCGCAATGGGCCAGCAGGCTGACCAGGTTGCCCATGGTCCCGCTGGCCACAAATAGCGCCGCTTCTTTTCCCATACGATCGGCTGCCATTTTTTCCAATGCATTGACGGTGGGGTCTTCCCCGAACACATCATCTCCGACCTCCGCTTCAGCCATCGCCTGGGACATGGCCGAAGTCGGTCGGGTCATGGTATCGGATCGCAAGTCAACAACTTTCATAATGTATCTCCTCAAGGGTCAGTTTTGTCGGATGTATTGATAACCAAAATCATAAGACCCTGCAAGCATAAAATATATAACCGTTCAGGGGTTCAAGGTTCAGAGGTTCAGGGTTTGCTTCTAATCCGAACCGTAAATTCTTGACTATTGGGGGCACATGAAGGTAAAACCCGATAATTAATTTGAATTTATCACTACAAATCTTAACCTGGATAAACCGGAGCAACTAAAGTGAGCTAAAGTGCCTAAAATGTCTAATCCGCCGGAGGCGGACTATCTATTTTATGAAAATAGAAACTCACGGTAAGTTGTTATTTCATTGTTCTGATTTCTGGCCACCATACGGCCAGCGTCAACGACTTATAAAAAAGACGGAGCGAAGCGACACCATAATTTTAGGCACTTTAGTGCAATTTAGGCAATTTAGGCATTCTGTTTTTAGGCATTTCTTTGGATGACTTGATCTTTACATTAAAATATCTTGCCATAAAATGCACAAAAATAATTCTTAAGATTAAAAGGGGGATTGATCATGTCGAAACTATTATGGGAACCTTCAGAAGAACAAATTAAAACCTCCAACATGTATCGCTTCATGCAGGTTGTGAATGACAAATATAACCAGGCATTCAATGATTATGCTTCCCTCTATGACTGGTCGATTGAGAAAATTCCGGATTTCTGGGCGACCCTGTGGGAATTTGCGGATATTATTGCTGCAAAACCCTATGATCAGGTCATTGACGATGTATCCAAAATGCCGGGAGCTCGATGGTTTTCGGGTGCCAGACTCAATTTTGCGGAAAATCTTCTGCGCTACCGGGATAACCGGGCAGCTCTGATCTTCAAAGGCGAAGCCCAGGAATCAATTAAGATAACCTATGCCGAACTGTACGATGAAGTCGCCCGTCTGGCCAAGTCTTTAAGGGAGGCAGGTGTTCAAACCGGCGATCGGGTGGTGGGCTTTATGCCGAATATGCCGGCCGCCATTATCGCCATGCTGGCGGCCACCAGTATCGGGGCGACCTGGTCATCCTGTTCCCCTGATTTTGGTATTAAAGGTGTGCTGGATCGATTCGGACAGATCAAACCCAAGGTTTTATTCACGGCCGACGGATATTCGTTTAAAGGTAAAAATGTAGATTCTTTAGAGCGGATCGCCAATATCCTAAAGGAACTTCCATCCATCGAAAAAGTAGTAGTGGTTCCTTATGCCGAGCAAAATGCTGATATCAACGGCATCCCCAATGCCGTCCATTACAATGATTTTAAGTCATCAGAATCCAATCTCGATATCGAATTTGAGCAACTGCCTTTTGATCATCCCCTTTACATTATGTATTCGTCCGGTACCACGGGGTTACCCAAATGCATGGTGCAAAGCACCGGCGGTATTCTGATTCACCATCTAAAAGAGTTGATGCTTCACACCAACCTCAAACGGGAGGACACCATTTTTTATTTTACCACCTGTGGCTGGATGATGTGGAACTGGCTGACGAGTTCTCTGGCCGTGGGTGCGACCCTGGTGCTTTTTGACGGCAATCCTTTTCATCCCCATCCCGGTGCCCTGTGGGAGATGGCCCAGGAAGAAAAAGTCACTGTTTTCGGCACCAGTGCCGGTTATATCGCTGCGCTGCAAAATTCCGGCGTCAAACCCGGCGAGAATTATGATTTGTCAAATTTGCGGGCGGTGCTTTCCACAGGATCGCCGCTTTCCGTTGAAGGATTCGAATTTATCTACAACGAGGTAAAATCGGATTTGCAGCTGGCCTCTATTGCGGGCGGCACGGACCTCAACGGTTGTTTTGCGCTTGGGAATCCGATGGGTCCGGTATATGCCGGTGAGCTCCAATGCCGGGGATTGGCTATGGATGTCAGGGCTTTTGATGAAAGTGGCAATGAGCTGATCAACCAGGAGGGGGAACTGGTTTGCTGCAAACCGTTTCCGTCCATGCCGATTTATTTCTGGGACGACCCGGCCGGCAGCAAGTACCACAGCGCTTATTTTGATGTCTTTGCGAACATATGGCGGCATGGTGATTTTGTGACGGTGACTGACCACGGCGGCGTGGTGATGCTCGGTCGCTCCGATGCCACCTTGAATCCGGGCGGCGTTCGTATTGGAACGGCCGAAATATACCGCCAGTTGGAGCAGATGGAAGAGGTTGAAGACAGTGTGGTGATCGGGCAAAACTGGAAGAACGACATCCGGGTCATACTGTTTGTCAAACTGGCACCAGGCTATGAGTTGACGGATGATTTGAAGAATAAAATCAAACAGACCATTCGGACCAACGCTTCGCCCCGACACGTCCCGGCCAAGATTTTATCGACACCGGAGGTGCCGTACACCCTCAATATGAAAAAGGTTGAGCTGGCAGTGAAGAAAATCATTGAGGGCCAGCCGGTGCTCAACAGGGATGCCCTGGGCAATCCGGAGGCGTTGGATTATTATGCAGACCTTGCAGAGCTGCAGGAGGATTAAAACCCCCACCCGGACAAGCCGGAATTGAAGATTGAAGATTTGTGGTATCGCTTCGCTCTGTCTTTTCTATTTAAATCGACAAAATTGCTTAAATATTTAATCTGGCTATGGCGTAAATCATGTGCAAACATGATGTGATTTCAATAAATAGAGACTAAGCTTTTTCCGAGACTGCGCTCGGAAAAAGTGGCCCCTGCGGGGCAGTTGTCAAAGCCAAAACTTGAACTGCAATTGTATAACCGCGATAGACTGGCCTCCGGCTCGTAGATTCGAACCTACGGCTCGGATAGAAATTACAAATTACAAGCACCACCTGATCTTAAAATTGGGCCAAATAAATCTCTCTTTCTCCGGCGGATCAATATCCAATGACCAAAACATTCAACACGATTGTACC
>JAFDDW010000177.1 GCA_019310665.1 Deltaproteobacteria bacterium | reverse complement strand
TGTATAAACAAATTTTTTCCCTTTAAATTTCATATTCTTAAACCGTTCATCGATAGCAACCGCTCGAAAATGAAGATACCGGCATTCGGGATTATCGCAGACCCAGGTATCCAGTATCATTCCTCGCTTGAATGCCCCCTTTTTTTCTTTTTCCCAAATGACAAATGGACCGCCATCATCCAGTATTTCAGTTATAAATCTTTCATCGCTATTCATATCTTTCTCCCAGTAAAGGCTCCAAAATCTTTAAAATTCCTCATCAAAGGTGCCGGGCAAAATCATTATATTTTATTTTTTGCGCCAGACTGAATAGGCCTTGCCCAGAAATTCCCCCAGCGCATAATAGCTTGGAAAGAATTACGACATACTCGGCTTCTTTGTCAAAAGAAAAGGTCAAGGAGCCCGGCTGTTAATGAATAGATAACGCTGGTATCATGACAATTTATGAAGTTTGAGTGCTCGGGAAAGGTTCAAAAAAAAGCCAACGTCATGTGATGTGCCATTTGGATGGTGATGGAAAATTGTGCCCAAATTGTGCCCGTCAAGGTCAAATATTTCCAAATGGTTCCAAACGAAACCAAAAGTTAGTTGAAAAATTGGAATAGAATCAACTGATTGTAACTGAAAATCCCCGTGTCGGCAGTTCGATTCTGTCCCTCGGCACCATAAATTAAAAAGCTCCAGAGAGATTTCCCTGGGGCTTTTTTCATTGTGTGCCAGTTCAACCTGTTGACACGGTAGCTATTATAGCATATTATATGCTATAAATAGGGAGGGATGTTATGGGAACAACGAAAACCGCCTCAGCCAGGGCACTGATTGATCCGCAAATAAAAAAGGAGGCCGAAGCCATTCTTAAAGACTTGGGCCTGTCCGTGTCAAAATCATTTGAACTTTATTATCGCCAGATTATCGCCCACCGGGGGTTGCCTTTTGAACTTCGGATTCCCAATAAAAAAACAATGAGGGCCATTGAAAATTCAAGGCAGGGCAGAGGAAAAATCTTTTCCTCCGCTGAAGATTTATTTGATGACCTTGGAATCTAAGCAATGCGATCAATCCGGCGTGATACTCAGTTCAAAAGAGATGTCAAGCGACTCAAAAAGCGACACAAGGATTTTGAGAAGCTTAAAACCATTATACGACTATTGGTTGCGGGAGAAAAACTACCGTCGGAAACCAGGGATCACAGATTGAAAGGCACATTAAAGGACAGCCGGGAGTGTCATGTTGAGCCTGATTGGCTGCTGATTTACCGAATCGAGGGTAGCGAACTAGGCCTCGTCCGAACAGGAAGTCACTCGGATCTCTTCGAGTGAAAAAGCGGTTTTGCGAATAATTGATAATGTTATTCCGACAGCCTCTTTAATGAAACAATTCTATAGGATGTCCCCTTTGTCCCTCTGGCATGAGTTCTGTTCTGTTACTAATGCTGGGGAAATACCTTTTCACCGGCTGGGATGATGAATTAGATTTGATCTAAATGGTGAAATTATATCACTCCGCCAATCGTTTCAATGAAAAAATACCATCCATATGAAAATTATTGTTAAAATGATATTTGGCGCTCACCTTTATGGCACGGCAACGCCAGATTCGGACATGGATTATAAGGGCATTTTTTTGCCCACCAAAGAGGAACTATTATTAGGGCGAGTACCAAAAAGTCACAACTATTCAACTGGGAAAGGCGAATCGAGGAATACAAAAAATGATATTGACATTGAGCTGTATTCATTTCATTACTTTATAAAGCTCGCCTGTGATGGACAGACAGTAGCAATGGATATGCTTCATGCTCCTGAAAACATGATTTTGCAGAAATCTAATATCTGGGCCGCAATTGTAAAAAATAAGCAAAAATTTTATACTAAAAATCTGAGATCATTTATAGACTACGCACGCCGCCAAGCCAGTAAATATGGGATAAAAGGCTCAAGAATAAATGCAGCTCTCCAAGTTTTGGAAATATTGAAAAAAGAAGATTCGTCCAAAAAGATGAGGGAGGTTTGGAACCAGTTGCCCAGGGTTGAGCACTGTTATGATGTCGCTCCTGATCCCAATGGTATGCGGCAATACCAGGTGTGCGGAAAATCATTTCAAGAATCAGCAACAATTGGATATGTAATTCCAATCGTTGAAAAATTTTACAATGATTACGGTCGTCGTGCGAAATTGGCCGCTGAAAACAAAAATATAGATTGGAAGGCCGTTTCTCATGCTCTCAGAGCAGCTTACCAAACCAAAGAAATCCTGACTGAAAATACCATAAACTTTCCTTTGAGAACTGCCGATTTTCTCATAAAAGTAAAACAGGGGAAACTGGATTATTTATCTGAAGTGGGACCAGTTTTAGAAGTGCTTATGGAAGAAGTTGAAAGTTTGGCTTTAACCAGCAACTTGCCGCAAACAGTGGATCGACAATTCTGGGATCAATTTATCTGTGAAACTTTGGAAAGGGCACTTTTTTGACAATTAAAAATGAAAACTCGCATTGAAAAAGAATTAAATGAACTTGTTGAGAAACTAATATATGAGAAAAGCAGGGGAACTGAGTCAGCAGAAATAAAGAGATCTTTAAAATTTGAGGAGTATTTGAAAGAGCAGATCGACTTTATAGTATCTAATATACCCAAAAATCCGAAAAAGATCCCAATTGAAAAATTTGATTCTGTATTTCAAGAAATATTGTTAGAATCCAACAGCTAACCACTATCAGGCTGTAGTTCGAATTGGTAAAATGCGAATGATCTAATGTCGCATTTCACTGAACATGGCTTTGAAGTTTTGAATGAGTATGCTCTCCGGTAATATTGCTGATAACGATACATAAGCTTTCCGCCAATCTCTTCAATGAATAAATCCCATCCAACCCTGCGACCGGCTCCGCAGTTTTCTATTTATAACCTTGAAATTGAATATATGGAATGGTAAATGATTTTAAAGATTTTGAGACTGTTAGTAGCATAAAGGTATTTCTAAAAGTTGGAATAGCCAGGTGGAAATAATGAACTGCATAGATCAAAAATTATGTAGAATAGACCGGCGACGTTTTTTAGCTGTATTCTCTTCCTTGGGCCTCGCTTCAACACTGTTGCCGGGCGCTCTGGCCGCCGCTTCACAAGGCCAGGATACCATAACAACACAGATAATGATTTCAGTCGCTTTCAATCGTTGCGATGGACAAATCCAATAGAATAAGTACTTGGTTCTTATGAAAGACATTTAGAGGCAGCATAATCATTATATCTACACAGCTTCTTATTTTCCCCTGTCAAAGTGCCTGAAGCTGCAGAAGTATTTCTGCTAAGAGCATTTTGAACTATTCGATGCACCTCGACTGTTGGCCCACCCTCAGTGGATGGACTCGTCGTCATCTTCATCGTCTTCGTATTCGTCGCTGAAGAACGCCTCAGTCATGACCATGGCTTCGGAGGCGGCCTCGGCGATGTCCTCGTCTTCGGACTCGATCAGGTCAATCAGAATTTCCGCCGCCTCTTGCGGACGGATGCCGGCGACCGCTTCGATGGCGGCCAGCAGCAGGTATTTGTCCGTCCCTTCCGTGGTAATCAGAGTTGCAATGTGTGACCAGGCAGCATCTACTTCCCAGTTTCCAGCGGCACAAACCGCCTGGTAGTGAATGTCCTGGTTTTCGGATTCCAGGGCCTCGAGGATCTGATCGTTGAACCCTCGAACAAAACCCATGCAAAAGACGGCGGTGAGTCTCCAGGACTCGTCGGCGCTGGAATAGGCCTCACGAATCGCATCCTGGTGCCAGTCCTGCGGAGCTCGAACCGCTGCCTCGAGGATCCGCCGCCGTACCTCCTGCGGGACGTCGGTATCCATATATAGCTTGCAAAGTGACTCCTGGATTTCATGAAATTTGTTCTCGGAAATCGGTACGTCCTCGGCATCCTCGAATCCGTCCATATAGGCGTATTCGAGGGCCGGCCCCAGAGATATTGCCGCCCTCGCGCGAAGACTCTCTGAATCCTTGGCATTGTGCACTATGGCAAGCAATGCATCGACGAGCTCATCGTTGATGACGACAAAATCGCCGGCCAGCTCGACGGCAAGCAGTCGCTCGGATTCATCGGTCCGGTCATCGCCAAGAACCCCTAAAAATATCCTGTCGGCATCTTCCGGCCATTCCCAGGGTGGGATGTCTTTAAATATCTTCAGTTCCATATTGTCCCCCTTAAGCTCTTTATTAGAATTCGCACTGCTCCCATACTGTCCCTAACCTGATATCGTCAATCAGGAAGCGCACGCCCTGATTGTCCGACGGATTGATCCAGAGCATCCGGTCGAAGACGAAATTGCCTTTGATTCCCTCCGCTTTAGAATGACCATTAAAGAAAGTCAACCCCTTACTACGATCTGATCTCTATTCGATTTATTTACTGCCATTTTTCTCCATCCGAGACATTTTAATCTATCAGAATAACTCAGTATTTTCAGTTTGAGTCACCTTTCAGGAAAGGTTAATGCCTTCCAGCCTCACGCCTACGGCTGAATCGATTCTGAACTTATGCAAGGTGTTGTTCATATTTTTTCCCGCTTTACTTTCAATTTGTCTGTCCCATGCCGAGTTTTCTCTGACCCCGTTCAATCCTTCCATGAAGGGAATGGTGAATCCGAACCATTGATCGAGGAGCAGGTTAACACTCCCATTGCGGCCGAAAAGCATCAGCATGGCCACAGCGCCGATAAAGGGCGGCATGATAAGAGGGATAATTCCCATTCTCTGGATAATGACCGCGCCTTTGAACTCAAACCGGGAGGTAAAGTAAGCCAGGGGCATTGAAAATATTGAAGCGATCAGGACCGCCATGACCCCCACGTATATTGAATTCCAGAATGATTCGCGGAACAGGGCCGTGTTGAAAAAATCCTTGACACGTTGCAGTTTACGTATAAAATATGCGTAAACTTAACAAGGGAAACACATATGAAGACAGCCACTGTTGGAGAAATCCAAAAAAACTTTAGTAGGATTCTAAAAGAGATAAAAACCGGGGAAGAAATAGCAGTTACAAAGAGAGGTATACCGGTCGCAAAAATAACCGCTTTAGGTCCTAAAAAAGAAATAGACTGGCCTGATTTTTTCAATGAGGCAATTGAATTAAAAGGTAAACCAGCTAGCGAGATTGTTATTGAAGGAAGAGAGGATAGATTTTAAGTGGTTTACGTGGATACCAGTGTAATCGTTAAACTGTATATCAAAGAAGAATATTCTCGCGATACGTCCAACTGGTTGAAGGAGAACAATGAAGCCATTCCATTGACGAGTTTTCATGAACTGGAACTCATCAATGCCATCCATCTAAAACAATTCAGGACTGAACTTACCCTGGCTGAAACCCGTCTGATAATGGCAAGGTTCGAAGAACACGAAAAAAGTGGAATATATTATCGACCTCAATTAGATTGGTCTGCAATATTTATCCATGCCATTGATTTGTCAGAAAGACACTCGGCAAGCATTGGCTCGAGATCAGTGGACATCCTTCACGTTGCTTCAGCCTTATCAATTAACGCCGATCGTTTTCTTACCTTGGATGACAGACAAACCAGCCTGGCCGCGCTCGCCGGGTTGAAAATAGAGAATATTAAGAAATAATTAAACCTCTGCCGGAACAATTCGAAAATATCCTTCCTTCCCTCTTGATTAAGATAACCCTCCTAAAATTTTAAATGTAAATGATTTATAGATGTATTATTTAAATCTTGACTATATAATTAGAAATGTATAAATATAATTCAATTATTTAATAAGGGGGCAGGCAATGAAGGCGGAATCTGAGGCTGTTATTTATAATATCGTGGATTCTATCCGCAGGCTGGTTCGTGCTGTCTATCTTGATTCCCAGAAAATGAGCAAACAGTATGGACTGACCGGGCCCCAAAGCAGCGTGTTGCGAAATCTGGTAAACGACGGCCCTATGTCGTCGGCGGATCTAAGCCGCACTTTGTATGTCACACCTGCCAACATCACCGGTATTATGGTGATCGTCGGGTGGCATTGATCACACTGACCGAATCGGGACAGCAACTGGGCAGGTCAATACCCGATCCAATCATAAATTTATTTATTTCCGAGTTGGGCGACCTGGAGCTGGAGCGTCTTAAGTTGCTATCGGGGGCAATGAATCAAGTTCTCAATCTGATAGACACCAAAGGAGTGGAAGAAGCGCCATTAGGATTTAGTCGGGAATCCGATCTGTATGACAAGGTGTGAAATAATCTGTGATTAAACCGTCAAACTTTAACCGTTCTGGATTAGAGCTAATAAAATCCAGGCCATCGAAAGGGGAATGACTATGTCAAAACTAAAAGAACTGGAAAGTTTGTTAACCGGAGGAAAAATTACCCG
>JAFDDW010000002.1 GCA_019310665.1 Deltaproteobacteria bacterium | reverse complement strand
TTATGGGCGCTATCGATTGCGGCTGGACAGCAACTCCAGTGGGGAACGCTCAAGTTTGATTCGGGATTTTGCCTGTTTTCGAGTTCAGGCAAATAATCGCATGGAGGTCCTGTGGGGCGCGACTTACCGGATTACCGTCGAGTTTTTGGAAAATATTTTTGATTTTAACCCACCGACCCTCAAAACGCTTCCGGTGGTGGAGGGTGCCCTGGATCAGATGTATTTAACCGGTCAAAACACTGTGCGGCCGCCCGGGTAATAATACTATCAGAGTTGTTGCCGTTGCATCTCAATTCAGATTTTTTCAAACATTTTTGTTGCAACCTACAGAATAATTCTGTAATATACGAATAGAAGAACTCCTACAGAATAATTCTGTAATATACGAATAGAAGAACTCGAGAACATACGAAAAGGAATTTCCGAAATGCGAAAAATTGCAGTGGCAATGGCCAAGGGTGGGGTGGGTAAAACGACTACTGCAGTGAATCTGGCCTACGGACTGGCTTCCCGCGGTAAACGGGTTTTGCTGGTGGATTGCGATACCCAGGGGCAGGCGGCCAAATTTTTGGGTGAAAAGCCGCTATATGGGCTTTACGAATTTATTACCGAGCGGCAGGAAAACGGTCAAATCATTGCCAGAAATGAAACCCTGCATCCGGCGCGTCAAAATCTATGGCTTCTTGACGGCGGCATCCGGCTGGTGGAATTAAAGAACTGGCTGGGGGAGCAACCCCGGGATATTCGCCAAACGGTATTGGCCCAAAAACTGGTTCCCAAGGATGGGGCCTTGGATTATCTCATTTTTGATTGCGCGCCGGGCTGGGATGTGTTGAGCGTCAACATCCTGATGGCCGCAACCGAGGTCCTCTGTCCGGTTGCCCTGCAGGGGCCTTCCCTGGAGGGGTTGAAAACGTTTTTCCGGTATCTTCAATCCGCCCAGAAGCTGAACTCCGATCTGCGGCTGGAATATATTTTACCAACCATGTTTGACCGCCGGACCCGTCACAGTCACGAGATGTTCAACCAGCTCAAAAAGAATTTCAGCCGGCAGATGTGCGATCCGATTCATTACAATGTCCGGTTGTCGGAAGCCCCGGCTCTTGGCCGGACAATTTTTGAGTACCGGGCGCGGGCCCAGGGGGCTTACGATTACGAAAATTTAGTCAGGAGGATTTTGAACAATGGCAGCTAGGAAGAAAGATACCCCTGATCTATTTGCGGATACCGCATTAGATCCGATTGAATCGGCAACTGGCTATGGGAATCCCTCATCCCAAATTCAAAAGCCGGAGTCTTTTAATGCCCCGTTGGCAGAGAAGCCGACCGGTGCCGCTTCCAAAAAGAAAGCCGGTTTCTATATCTCAGTGGATGTTCTGAGGCGATTTACCCATAAATTTCATGAACTCAAACTGGCCGGAGTGGACATAGACAACAAATCCACCTTGCTGGAGCTGGTGCTTTCCTTTGCGTTGGATGATATGGATAAAGGCCAAGACAGTCGCGTCTTGCAAAGGCTGACGGGTCTTTAAATCCAGCCCCATGGTGAAATCCGTTTTGAAAAGGCAGATTTATTGCCGATAAATAACAAAAAGAGGCTACAGCTGATACTGTAACCTCTTGATATTACTGGTAGGCGGTGCTGGGTTCGAACCAGCGACTTCTACCGTGTGAGGGTAGCACTCTCCCGCTGAGTTAACCGCCCGCATAGCTATGGGATGTTTTATAAATAATGGGTTATTTAGATTAAATCAAGAGCTTTTTTCAACCTGATTTTCCGGACTGTCGGACCCGGATTCGACATCGGTTTGGCGCAGCGTATCCTGAGCCAATTCGCCCTCCGGTGAGCCCATCTGAGATGTTTCCGTTTGCTGCAGTCTTTCCCCAGCAGCTTCTACGCCGCCGGAGGTCTCCAGGAGGGTTTCAGATGTCGCGGCGGTATCCAAAACGTTTAGCGCGCCGCCTTCAGAGGCGGAAGCCCCGAGTTCTTCGATTTCTTTAGGGGTCGGCAGGTCCCGGAGACTTTTCAGGTCAAAGACTTCGAGAAAGCGCTTGGTTGTGGCATATATTAACGGCCGGCCGGCGAGTTCCTTGCGACCCAGAATCCGGATCAGTTTGCGCTCAAGAAGCACGCGCAGCACTCCGCCGCAATCCACGCCCCGGATGTGTTCAATGTCACTTCTGATGATGGGTTGTTTATAGGCGATGATTACCAGGGTTTCCAGGGCCGGTTTGCTCAGGCGCAGCGGTTTGGGCTGGATCAGCTTTTTGATCCATTCGTTATATTCAGGGCGGGTGCGGATTTGATAACCACCGGCCACTTCGTCAAGATAAAAACCGCCTTCACGGGTCTCATATTCGGCTGATAATTCAGTAACCGCGGCCCGGATTTCGGTTGCTTCAGCCGGGGTGAGAATTCTTTTTATGCGATCAACCGTCAGCGGCTCTTCGGCCACAAACAACAGGCTTTCGATGATGTATTTAATATTTTCCATAAAACATAATGCCTAAAATGCCTAAAATTAAGGTATTCTGTCTATCCAAACGATCTAAACCATCCTAACGCCCTAAAGGTAGAAGATCCGTAATACACCGGTTTGAACATGTTGGACCATCCGGATCAGGGTGAGTTTGACCATTTCCAGAATGGCCAGAAAAGTGACGATGATTTCAAATCTATCCGGATTATCGGAAAACAACTCCATAAAGGTAATAGACTGTTTGACTTCAAGGATGTCGACGATCTGGGTGATTTTGTCTTTGACCGAGATTTCATCCGCCGACATTTCAACCCGGTGATCGTCGGGTATTCTTTCAAGAATTTTCTGAAAGGCGTCGATCAGTTCGAACAAACCGATTTTAATAAATTCATCATCCGGGCCGCTTAAAAACTCACCACGGTCGGGCGTTCGAATAAATGTTTTTTCGCCCAATAGATTTCGCTCAACCAGTTGATCGGCGACCGATTTCATCTGAAGGTATTCCACCAGCGGTCGGGTGATCTCCTGCATGAGGTCTTCTTCTTCATCTTGACCCTCATGGACCGGCAGCAGCATCCGTGATTTCAACTGGGTGAGGGTGGAGGCCATCAGCAGAAAGTCGCCGGCATAATCGATATTCATGGCCTGCATCCACTCGAGGTACTCAAGGTACTGTTCGGTGATCAGGGCAATGGGGATATCATAAATATCGAGTTCGTTTTTCCGGATCAAATGAACCAGCAGGTCCATGGGGCCCTCGAATATTTCATCCAACCGGACGTGGTATAGTTCTTCTGGCATAACGCTCTTAAATTGCTTTAAGCTCAATGCTGCGAGTCAATTGATTTCGTTTGCTTTAATTCGTGGGTAGCAAAAATTACAAATAACAAATCCCAAATAACAAATAATATCCAATAACCAAAAATACAAATTCGAAACAAAAAATGGATCGCTGAATTTACTGATTAATCCGTTTCGGTCATTGAGATTTCGAATTTGGTATTTATTTGACCCAATTATAAGATCAGGTGGTGCTTGTGTTTTGGAATTTTATTAGTCCAAACTTACAAGTAGTAGTGTTACGATACTAAATTCCTAAATTTCATATCCTGACCGCGGCTCGAACAACTTCCATGGTTTCGCTGGCGGTTTTGCGGGCGCGGTTGCTGCCTGCGATCATAATTTCCTCTACCAGTTCAGGGCGTGCTTCGTAGTAGGCGCGTTTTTCGCGAATCGGCTCAAGGGCCATTATAAGACCGCGGGCCATTTTCTGCTTGCATTCAACGCACCCGATCCCTGCCGTGCGGCATTGTTGGTCGATCTCCTTAACCGTTTGCGCGTCCGTATAAAGTTTGTGGAAATCAAACACATTGCACACATCGGGGTTTCCGGGATCACTTCGCCGTGCGCGCTGGGGGTCGGTAATCATGCGGGATACTTTGGCACTTATTTCTTCCGGGCTGTCGGACAGAAAGATGGCATTGCCGTAACTTTTGCTCATCTTGCGTCGATCCAGGCCGAGGATTTTGGGGGTTTCAGTTAAAATAGTTGCCGGCTCCGGAAACACATCTCCGTAGAAATGATTGAACCGTCTGGCGATCTCCCGGGTTATCTCCACATGGGGTGCCTGATCCACACCCACGGGAACCCCATAGGGCCTGTAAATGATGATATCGGCGGCCTGCAGTACCGGGTAACCCAGGAAACCGAAGGTGGACAAATCCTTATTGCTGAGTTCACCAATCTGTTCTTTATAGGTTGGATTGCGTTCCAGCCATGGTACCGGTGTGATCATTGTAAGCAACAAAAAAAGTTCAGCGTGTTCTTTGACAAGGGACTGAACAAACAGTGTGCTTTTTTCAGGGCTGAGTCCGGCGCTGAGCCAGTCAAGCATGATCTCTTTGCGGTTTTGTTCTATGGGTGCCGTATTGTCATAGTCGCTGGTTAAAGCATGCCAGTCAGCAATGAAAAAATAGCAATCGTATTCATCCTGCATATTCACCCAGTTGGCCAGTGCTCCCAGCAGATTGCCCAGGTGCAAAGGTCCTGTGGGCCGCATACCGCTTAAAATTCGTTTTTTTTGGGTCATTAAGTGATGTCTACCCTCCCCTTAATTACTCCGCCCTGAAAAATAGCATATTCAGGGTGATAAATAGTTCTTGGAAAACTGAAGTTTGTATTTTAACCCTAGGTCCGGCGGATTAATTACTTAATGCTGCGCATTTAATTTTTATGTTTTTCTCTTTTTAATTCATTATAGGTACTTGGGTTTAAAAAAACATAGCAGCAATTAGGTGCCGTAATAATTGACTATTTTTCATTTACCCTATGATTAATTCAATATTCAATCGACATTGTTCAATTATTTGAAAATTCGGTTACTGCTCTGCGACCAGCTGACGGGCAAACTCAATCTCATCATCTTTTGATTTGATCGCGCCATCCAGTCTGGCATCCAGAACAGCCTCCAGCACTTGCCGATATACCGGCCCGGGTTTCAGCCCCATTTTTTCCAAATCCCTGCCTTTTAATAGAGCTTTCATGCGGCGCAGATCGGTAAAAAAATGAGATATGGATTTTTTTACGGCCTCCTTTTTGGCAACCGCCATCATGTAAAGGATCAACTCGGTTTTAAAGCCGCTCAGTTTACGGTAAAGAACGCTGTTAGATACCGGCAAATTTCGCTCAAGCCGGTACAAACATCTTTCGGCTTCAAAACGCTCGATGCAAAAGATTTTTTGGTCATCGGGCGGCAACTCGAAACGACGGCAGATCTCTACTGATATATGGGGCTTGCAGTTTCTGATCAGAACCAGAAAATAAACGACCCACTTCTTATAGGATTCATCCAAAAAAAGCAAATCATGCCAGGATAGGACTTTTTTAACCGCATTCAGGATGGTCAGGAAATCTTTGTCAAACTTAATCGATGGATGAATCACTTTTAACAAATCAAAGTCATCCAGCCGTCTGATAGCAGCCACCGGATTTTCTTCCTGCAGGATGAGGCGTAACTCGGAAAAGACCCGCTTGCCGCTCAACTCCCTGAAAAAGTCCATGGTGATGGCGTTGGTGATCAACCCGGCGGTTAGTTTGCCAATGGTGAACTCAAAACGTTGCTCAAACCGGATGGCGCGAAACACCCTTGTTGGATCTTCGACAAAACTCAGATTATGCAGCACCCGGATGATTTTTTCCTTGATATCCTTGCGGGCCGAAAAAAAGTCGATTAAGATGCCGAATTTATTCGGATTCAATTGAATCGTCAGGGTATTGATTGTGAAGTCTCGGCGATAAAGATCAAGCTTAATTGAGCTCTGTTCCACTACCGGAAGAGCTGCCGGAAACTTATAGTACTCCATTCGGGCTGATGCCACGTCAATTTTAGACCCATCTGGGAAAATGATGACGGCGGTACCGAACTTTTCATGGGTATGAATCCGTGCGCCCACCATTTTGGCATATTTTTTGGCAAAGGCTATGCCGTCGCCTTCGATGACAATGTCGAGGTCCTCATCGCTGCGGTATAAAAACAGGTCCCGCACAAAACCACCGACGGCATAAGCTCCGAATCCAATCTCATCCGCCACTTCACCGATTTGCTGTAAATTTTTGATCAAGCCGGATGAAAGCCGTTCTTTCATAAACCGGATGACATTGCGGGTATGTGCATGAGGCGGCGCTTTGGTGGGGTCGAGGGTGTCTTCCGGTACCGGCTGTGACCGGCGCACGAGGATATTTAAAAGATCGGTGCGGGTGATAACGCCGGCGATCCTATTCTTTTCCATAACCGGCAGAATACGCTGTTTATTGTCGATAATTTTCTTTTGTATTTCTGTAAGGTCAGCATCCGGCTGGACAGTCGCCACTTCAGTGGTCATGTAGTCTTTGACCTGAACCCAGTCCAGTTTGTGGTAAAGCGCTTTTTCGATCACCTGTCTGGTAATGTAACCGCAAAGTTTTTCGGAGGTGTTTATTTTCTCCGTGACCAGGAGCGCGTTGAGATTATAGCGCGTGATAATGTTTTGGGCTTTTTTGCAGGTAACATCGGCCGTGATGGAGATGGCCGGAGAAGACATCAAATCCTTGGCCTGTCGGCTGGCTCTGATCTTTTCGTAGAGGACTTCTACCAGTTTGGTCTCCGTTTGCGCCAGTGTTTTTCCTTTGATAGATGCGGCGGCGGCGTAGGGATGGCCGCCACCGCCGAGGGTGGTTAAAATGGCGCCCGCATCCACTTCGTTAATTCTACTGCGGCCCACGACATAAATTTTGTTTTCCATTCGCGCAATGGCGAAAATGGCATCAATATTTTCCATTTTCACCATTTTCTGAACCAGAAAAGCAAAGTCGGCCATATATTTTTCCATGGTGACACTGGTGACAACGACTTCGATGCCGTTTACGTAGTAGCGCGTGACCGCTTGAATCATATCGTTTAACAGCACTACCTGCTCCGGACTAAGCTCCCTGGCAATCAGATCGGAGACTACATTTAAATTGGCGCCTTTAGACAATAGATAGGCAGCAGCCAGAAAGTCCCTTTCAGATGTGGAAGGAAATGTAAACGAACCGGTATCCTCGTATATGCCGAGGCACATGATAGTGGCTTCATCGGGCGAGATGCGGATCTTTTTTTTCCTAATAATTTCAGTTAGTATCGTGACATTGGCACCGGTTTTGCCATGGATTTCGATTTCGCCCTGAATATCTTTAGCGCTGGCCGGATGATGGTCATAGATGTGGATCTTAAGGCCGGGTTTGTCCAGCAGGTCGGCAAGTTTGCCGATGCGGCCGGGTTGGCGGGTATCCACCAGGACCAGCTGAGTGACGCTCTTGAAGTCGATGCGGTTGATATTTACCATATTGAATAGATATACCATCGAATCGATGAAAAAATTTTTCAAGTTTTTTTCCTGGGAACCCGGAAAGACTACCAAAGCATCGGGATACAACTTTTGAGCGGCAAGCATGGAGGCCAACGCGTCAAAATCGGCATTCACGTGGGTGGTTATAACCGTAACATCTTTATCTTTAACGATTTTATTTTTAGTCGCCACTGTGGCAATCCGTGTATATATAAAAACAATGATTTTCTCAAAATGACCATTTTCCCAAACATTCAGACGCCATAGGGTAACATATTTAGCCAGGTATTACCACTAGCTTATTCCCATCGGGTGACCTGTTTATGATCTTGAAAATACAAGTTAAGCCTATTGAATCCAAATAGTTGCGATTCTTGACTTTCCAGTGGGGGTATAATATGATTATTTCGATGGTGGAGAAAAACTAGGGATCTAAAACCGAAAGGTCAAAATCGCCGAATTTAAAAAATGTTAGCCGACGCCTTTGGGTACTGATGCCAAAGGCGTTTGTATTTTAAATGATTTAATCTCTTAAAATATGATAAAAACCTTAAGTTTTTTTTTGCTCCAGCCGATAATGACTCTGAATATGTATTGTCGCAATGATGCTTGCTCGGGAATTTAAAAGCCATGGCTGTATTGAGATGGACTTCATCGCCGTATTTAAAGAGCAGGCGCAAACCATCGGCCATTGCGTCTTATATCTAATTATCAGGGAGGATTGATTATGCCAGTTTACCTGTGGGTGGGCAAAAATAGAAGTGATGTTACCCAAAAGGGCCAAATTGAAGCTGCCAGCGAAGACGCGGTAAAAGCACAACTGATTCGCCAGAAAATTACGCCGACTAAAATCAAGGCCAAGCCCAAAGACATTTTTGAAAACGTTGCCTTTCTCCAGCCTAAAGTTAAAGAGCGTGATATTATACTTTTTGCCCGACAATTTTCGACCATGATCGATGCCGGTTTGCCGATTATCCAGTGCCTTGACATTCTCTACTCCCAGCAAGCCAATGCCACCTTTAAAAAGATGCTGAAGGACATTAAGGAGTCCGTCGAAGGCGGGGCTACGCTGGCCGAAGCCTTGAAAAAGTTTCCCAAACAGTTTGACAGCCTCTTTGTCAATATGATTGCCGCCGGGGAAGCCGGAGGTATCCTGGATGCGATTTTAAGAAGACTTGCCGCCTATATGGAAAAGGCCGCCAGGCTCAAGTCTCAAGTAAAAGGGGCCATGACGTATCCCATCGTCACCCTTATTATTGCCGTCGTAGTTCTGGCTGTTATTCTGGTATTTGTGATTCCGGTTTTTGAGGAAATGTTCGACGACTTTGGTGGCGAACTTCCGGTACCCACCCAGATTGTTGTGTTCGCCAGCGATATGCTCAAAAGCAAGATTGTTTATATTATCGTCGGCCTTATTCTGTTTGCTATCGCCTTTAAAAAGTTTCACAGCACGGAAAGAGGGCAGGATATGGTCGATGCCTTACTTTTAAAAATTCCTGTATTCGGGTCACTCTTGCGTAAAGTGGCCGTTGCCAAGTTTACCCGAACCATGAGTACCATGCTGGCCAGTGGGGTGGCAATTTTGGAGGTATTGGATATTGTCGCCAAAACAGCTGGTAATCGTACCGTCGAAAAGGCAATTTACAGTGTCCGTTCAGGCATCGCCGAAGGCCGTACCATGGCCGATCCGTTAGCCGAAAGCGGTGTATTTCCGCCAATGGTTTGCCAGATGATTGGGGTTGGTGAATCCACCGGTGCCCTGGATGCCATGCTGGAGAAAATTGCCGATTTTTACGATGAGGAAGTTGATCAGGCGGTTGACAACCTGACGGCCTTGATCGAGCCTTTTATGCTGGTATTTTTAGGCGTGACCATCGGCGGGTTGGTTATTGCCATGTATCTTCCCATATTCAAAATGGCTGGAGCTGTCTAGCTATCTGTGCCGAAGGACAGCTGAAAACAGCAGCCCAAATGGATCACGCATTGCAAATGCCCGAAAAAGACTTTAAAGATAAGTTGAAATGGTTGATGCTTTTTCGGGTTCTTTTTTCAACGCTTTTGCTGGGCTCCTCAGTAATCTTGCAACTTGGCGACTCACCTCCGCCCATAGGCCCCCCACTCAAACTTTTATACGGTCTTATCGCCAGCATATTTTTTCTGTCAATTTTATATGCCCTGGTGCTCGAGCGCACGAAAAAATATATCACCTTTGCTTATGTGCAAATTCTAATCGACACTTTGATCGTGACGGTAATATTATTTGTTACCGGGAGTTTTTCGAGCATTTTTTCTTTTCTGTACCTGGTTGTCATCATTTATTCCAGCATGTTACTGTCCATCAGGGAAACACTGGTCATTGCGGCGATTTGCAGCATTCAATACGGTGTCATGGTGGATCTTGAATACTATGGTATTATTTATCCATTTGTTGCTGAAAAAGCGATGCTGGCCTCAAGCCACCCGTGGAACCAGGTGCTTTACAAAATTTTGATAACCATGACCGCCTGTTTCGCTGTTGCTTTTTTAAGCAGCTTCTTATCAGAGCAAGTTCGAAGTACACGAAAAGAACTGCGGGTAATGGAGAGTCACGTAAAGCGTGTTGAAAAAATGGCAGCCGTCGGTGAGATGGCCGCCGGGTTGGCGCATGAGATCAAAAACCCGCTGGCTTCGCTGACCGGGTCCATACAGCTTCTCAACGAGGATAACCATTATGATCCCGATCATGACAGGCTTATGCATATTATATTACGGGAGGCAGATCGTTTAAGCTCACTGGCAAATAATTTTCTGATGTACGCCCGCCCGCCGGCCGCTAAGGTTGAAACCATTGAATTTGATAAAGTTTTAATCGAAACCGCCGAGTTATTTGAAAAGGACGCATCCCATGACGGTCGCATCACAATAGCCAAAAATATTCAATCCGGTATATGGATATCAATGGATCCGGTACACCTGCGACAGATTCTCTGGAACCTTTTGTTAAATGCCTCAGAAGCCATTGATGGCCAAGGCGTGATCGACATTGAAATGTATGCGTTAAAAAACAAACGCGCCTGCATCAAAATTACGGATGACGGCTGTGGGATGTCGCCCGAGGATCTTAAACCCATTTTTGATCCCTTTTACACCACCAAACCCAGTGGTACCGGTCTTGGCCTGTCAATCGTGCACCGCATTCTTGAGGCCTATGACTCCTGGTTTAATGTTGAAAGCGAGGTGAACAAGGGCACAACTTTCACTCTGCAGTTCAAACAGATGGATTCGCCAGTTTAACTTTTCTAATCATAACATTAAAATGTTTCCTCAATCCTTTTAATCAGACGGTTTTCCAAGACAATAAAATCCCAAATCCCAAGCACCAAATTACAAATGGTTCGACAGGCCGTTCGACAGGCTCACGGTCCTGAGCAAAGTCGAAGGACTCACCACCCTGAGCCCAGTCGAAGGATAAATCTCAAATTTCAAGGAACTAAATTTTTTAATTAGTTAATTGCATACATAAATGACGTTGCCCTGCTCACCTACCAACTTGATCTTGACAGTTCCCGGCAAATAAGCTATCAAAGACGATTTAAATTTAGTGGCTGTAAACGCAATCTTCTGTATCATGGGACGGTGAAAACCTTGGAAAAAACTAGCGAATTGCTGCAAAATCGAAGAACAAAAATTGAAGAATTAAAAAAGAACCGCATCAATCCTTTTCCCAATGGATTTGTCGTATCGCATACGGTTCGTGATATTCAAAATGCCATTGACCAATCATCTGAGACTTTGGCGCAGGATGCACCGGTTTTCATCACCGCCGGACGCATGATGGCCATCAACCGCTTCGGTAAAAGCGCCTTTATCCGTTTCAGGGATCGGACCGGGCAGTTTCAGGCCTATGTGAGAAAAGACCGCGTCGGCGACCCGGCTTACCGGATCTTCAAACAGCTTGATATCGGTGATTTTGTGGGGATAAACGGCGGATTGTTTCAAACCCGCACCGGTGAATGGACGCTATTGGCCCAGGATGTAACTCTGCTGTGCAAAGCCACGCGTCCGCTGCCGGAGAAGTTTCATGGGCTGCGTGATCCGGAAAAGCGTTACCGGCAGCGTTATGTCGACCTGATTATGAATGCAGACGTACGGGAAATTTTCTTAAAGCGCAGCCAGATTATTCAGCAGATTCGCAGATTTTTTATCGAGCGGGATTTTCTCGAAGTAGAAACACCCATGATGCAGCCTATCCCGGGCGGAGCCGAAGCTGCTCCTTTTAAAACCCATCATAATGCCTTAGGAATGGATCTCTACCTGCGTATTGCCCCGGAACTATATTTAAAACGCCTGGTTGTCGGAGGCTTTGAGAGAGTTTTTGAGATTAATCGCAATTTCAGAAATGAAGGGGTGTCCACCCAGCACAATCCGGAATTTACCATGCTGGAATTCTATCAGGCCTATGCCACTTACGGTGACCTGATGGATTTAACCGAGCAACTGATTGCCGCAATCGCTGTGTCGCTTAGCGGATCGGCCCAGATCAGCTACCAGGGCCAGGAAATCGATTTATCAGGAAAATGGCGCCGGCTGTCACTTTATTCCGCGCTCGAGGAATTGGGAGGTGTTGATCCGACTCTTTTAAATGACAAAGAAGGGCTCCTTAAATTTGCTTCCCACAAGGGGGTAAAAGTTACCAAAACGGGACAACTGGGTAAGGTGATCACCAAATTGTTCGACGCCCTGGTGGAGCCCCAGTTGATTCAACCGACTTTTATTACTGAATATCCCGCCGAAGTCTCACCCCTGTCCCGGCGCAGTGATCAGCAGCCGGATCTTACTGAAAGATTTGAACTTTTTATCGCCGGGCGCGAAATTGCCAACGGATTTTCAGAACTCAATGATCCGGTTGACCAGCATGAGCGGTTTCGCCAGCAGGTCGAGGGGCGCCAGGCAGGTGATGAGGAAGCGCATCGCATGGATAACGACTATATTGAAGCCCTGGAGTACGGGATGCCTCCGACCGCCGGTGAGGGCATCGGCATCGATCGGTTGGTTATGCTGCTCACTGATGCCGCTTCCATCCGGGAGGTCATCCTCTTTCCGCACATGAAGTCCAAAGAGTGAGGGATTGAGGGATTGAGGGATTGAGGAATTAAGGGATTGAGGAATTAAGGGATTGAGGGATTGAGGAATTAAGGGATTAAGGAATTGGGGGGTTAAGAGATTTATGGATTTAGGAATTAGATTGACACAATACCTTCAATTCCTAAATTCCTTAATTCGCAATTCCTGAATTGTAGATCTATGGGATTTGAATTATTCATCGGGGGCCGCTACCTGAGGGCCAAACAAAAGCAGGCCTTTATCTCCCTGATTACCATCCTTTCAACTGCAGGGGTGGCAGTGGGGGTAATGGCTCTGATTGTAGTTATAGCGGTGATGGCAGGATTTGAGGCCGACTTAAAAAGTCGCATATTAGGCGGGCAATCCCAAGTGATCCTCAAACGCCATGGCGGTGCTTTTACACAATACCGCCAAGTGCTCAGGGAAGTAGAACAGATTGAAGGGGTTGAGGCCGCCACCCCGTTTATTCTCTCTCAAATCATATTGCGGGCAAAGCACGGGGCATCCGGGGCGGTGCTAAGAGGAATTGACCCCAAATCAGCCGGAAGGGTTATGACCACCCTGCAACAGGTTAATTTGCCCGACCCGGCAACCGTCGAAGCCCCTTCAAAAGATATTCCCGAGATTCCCGGTATCGTTTTGGGACGTGAATTGGCCAGAAATCTTGGGGTTGTTGAAGGCGATGTGATCTATCTGATATCCCCCCGGGGCCCTTTGTCACCCATCGGGCATGTGCCGGCAATGAAACAGTTTCGAGTCACCGGGTTTTTCGAATCCGGTATGTATGATTATGACCAGACTTTTGCCTTCATCAATATCATTGACGCCCAGAAAATAATGCGTATGGGAAATTCTGTCACCGGACTTGATATTCGAGTAACCGACATATATGACGCCGGAAATGTTGCCCAAAAGATTACTGCCAAACTGAAGTTTCCCTTCTGGGCCATCGACTGGATGCAGATGAACCGCAATCTTTTTAAAGCGCTGAAGCTGGAAAGAAAGGTGATGTTTATCATATTAACCCTCATCATTCTGGTGGCGGCCTTTAACATTGCCAGCAGTTTGATTATGATGGTCCTGGGCAAAACACGAGACATCGCTATCTTAAAAGCCATGGGAGCCACCGAGGCCAGCATCCGAAAAATATTTGTTTTCAACGGCATGGTCATCGGTACGGTTGGCACATTACTGGGATTAGGCCTGGGGCTGATTGTCTGCTTTTTGCTCAAGCATATCAATGTCCATGAATTGGCTGGCGATATTTATTATTTTACGACTTCTCTGCCGGTAAAGCTTGAACTTATTAATGTTGTTTCGATTATTGCCGCGGCCTTGGTGATATGTTTCCTGGCAACCCTTTATCCGGCTCGACAAGCATCTAAACTGAATCCTATTGAGGCCATCAGATACGGATAGTATCATCCTAATTAAGCGAAAAACGCTCAATTAGGCCATCAGGTAAGCCATGCCACAAGAGAATATAGAAAAAAGTTCCGAGCAGATACCAAGCTTTATCACCGTTCGTGATATGAACAAAAGCTTTACCAATGGCAGCGTCAGTATTGATATCTTAAAAATGCTTGATTTTGATTTAGGGGCCGGTGAAACGGTTGCTATTGTGGGCGCCTCGGGTATCGGTAAATCTACCTTGCTTCATATAATCGGTACCCTGGACCGACCGGACAGCGGAGAATTGCTGTTTAGAGGAGAAAATGTTTTTTTGTATGACGATTTTAAACTGGCACGGTTTCGCAACGAGTCGGTGGGATTCGTATTTCAATTCCATCATCTTTTACCCGAATTCAGTGCTCTCGAAAATGCCATGATGCCGGCCCTGATCCGGGGCACGCAGAAACAAAAGGCGACTCAGGCAGCAGAGGAAATTTTAGTCCGGGTCGGACTGCAGGATAGATTGCATTACCGGGTGGGGAAACTGTCCGGTGGAGAGCAGCAACGGGTGGCCCTTGCCAGAGCATTGGTTTTAAAACCGCTGGTGCTGCTCGCAGATGAACCCACCGGCAACCTGGACATATCCAACAGTGAGCAAATTCACGGTCTGCTGATGGAACTGAATCGGGAATTCTTGATGACATTGGTTGTGGTAACCCATAACACGGAACTTGCATCTTTAATGTCCCGCCGGGTAACTATTGCTGCTGGAAAACTGGCACCCATGCCGTAACCTGCTACAGGTAGCAATCATTCATCGCTGTTGCTGTGACCACCAGAATTTTGCTCGATGTATATGACGGCAAAAGATAAACCTCCCCCATAAAGAAAACCAGCCGGGCTGGTTCATTCTACCGCCGCACGAACTGAGCAGCTATTCTTAAAGGATTTTATGATTAAGCGCGTATGCCCGTTCCTTCTATGGTCAATCTTTTTGATAGCTGGGGTTGCCAATGCGCAGCAAACCGTCCGGGTTATAATACTGCCTTTTGAAGTATACGCTCAGGAAGATCTGTCCTATTTAAAGCAGCAAATTCCCCAGGTCATTAAAACCCAATTAGAACAGGAAGGTGCCCGAGTACTCATTCTGGACAATCAGACCATTGCATCACGGCAATTGCGGACCGACAGCGTTAGCGCCATACGCCAAATCGGTGTTGAAACCGGCGCCCAGTATGTTGTCTGGGGAAGCTTAACCTGGCTGGGGCAGAATTTTAGCCTGGACTCAAAATTGCTTTCATCTGACAAAGTTGAAGATCCGCATGTCTTTTCAGCCGAAGGCGAAGGGGTCGAAAATTTGCCCGCCACTGTAAAAACATTGGTGCAGGCGATGGCCTTAAAACTATTTAAGCGGGAAACGATTGTCGAGGTTCAGATCAAAGGTAACCAGCGTATTGAAGAAGATGCCATCCGCAGAATATTGAAAATTAAAAAAGGTGACGTCTATAATTTAAAAAACATATCCGATGAATTAAAAGCCGTTTATGGCATGGGCTATTATGATGATATTCGCATTGAAACTCAAACGGTGGCCGATGGCAAAATTATCATCCTTATAGTCAAAGAGAAACCAACGGTGCGCGCAATTCTCGTTGAGGGGAACAGTTGGGTTTACGACGATGAAGAAATTAAGGAGGTCCTGACCATCCGCAAGGGATCCATTCTCAATATCAATACAATTCAAAGTGATATGAGACGGATTGAAGAGCTGTACAAAGAAAAAAACTTCTACAATGTTAAAATCAAATTTAACGTCTACCCCAAGAAAGAAAACCAGGCGGATATTGAATATGAAATCGATGAGGGCAAAAAATTTCATATTAAAAAAATTATATTTGTAGGAAACAGCGCCTTTTCATCGGGAAAATTGAAAGGCTTGATGGGTACATCCGAAGAAAACATACTATCCTGGTTTACAAGTGCCGGCGATCTCAACGAAGAAAACCTTGGCCAGGACGTGGCAAGATTGACTTCTTTTTATCATAATAAGGGTTACGTCCAGGCCAGAGTCGGAGAGCCGGAACTCAAGTTTGAAGAGGATGGCATCATCATTACCATTCGTATTGATGAAGGACCTCAGTTTAAAGTTGGCGAAGTGACCATGTCCGGTGATTTGATCATTCCACCGGAACAGTTGATGAAAACGGTAAAAATAATGGAGGAGGAATATTATAACCGGGATATTTTGCGCCTGGATGTGATCAGGCTGACAGATATTTATGCCGATGAGGGTTATGCCAATGTAGATATCTCCCCGCGCATCGAACAGGATCCCGAAAAACGGATCGTTAATATCACTTTTGACATTGCCAAGGGCAAGCAGGTTTATTTTGAAGCAATTACCATCAGCGGCAACACCAAGACCCGCGATAAAGTCATCCGACGGCAGTTGCAAGTCTATGAACAGGGGCTATATGGCGGCCGCCGGTTAAAGCGCAGTATTCAAAATTTATATCGGCTGGATTATTTTGAGGATATTAAGGTTGATACCGTCAAGGGCAGTGCCGATGATAAAATGAGGCTTCGCATCAACGTGACTGAAAAAAATACGGGCGCATTTAGTTTTGGCGCCGGTTTTGGGAATCTTGAAAACTTATTTCTAACTGCCTCCATTGCAGAACGAAACCTGTTTGGACGCGGCCAGACGCTGGCCTTAAAGGGACAATTGGGGGCAAAGACTACCAGATTTACTTTGAGTTTTACAGAACCGTGGTTATTTGATATTCCGTTATCAGCGGGCGCCGATGTGTACAACTGGAGCTATGATTTTTCAACCTATGATAAGGACAGTATCGGCGGCAATCTTCGTTTGGGGTATCCGCTCATCGACTATACGCGAATAAACCTAACTTACACCTATGACATTGCAGACATCAAAAACGTGGATGAAGACGCCGCCAATTCCATCAAAAATGATGCGGGGGAAAATATCAAAAGCAGCATCACGACCCGGGTGCGGTATGATTCCAGAAATGATCGTTTTCATCCGACGAAAGGTTCCTCTCATAACGCATCCTATGAATTTGCCGGTCTGGGTGGAACGGTCGGTTTTAACAAGATCATTGGCGAGACCGGCTGGTATTTCCCGATGATCTTGAAAACGGTGGGGGTTCTGCACGGCAAATCGGGCTACGTCAAGCAGCTTGAGGGCAAAACGTTGCCGGATTATGAAAAATTTTATATGATCGGCATTGATGCCCTGCGGGGATTTGACCGTGACGACTTGAGCCCGCGGGATTCGGACGGCTCTGAGATCGGTGGAAACAAGTTTGTCCAGTTTAATGCCGAGGTTCGATTTCCGCTTGTCCCGCAAGCCGGTGTGTATGGAGTGGTTTTCTTTGACACCGGCGATATATATTCTGAGAGTGAAGATATTGAACTCGATAACCTGCGGGAAAGCGCCGGCGGCGGAATTCGCTGGTTGTCGCCCATGGGGCCGGTTCGACTGGAGTATGGTTATATCCTCGATCCCAAACCCACTGACAATGGCTCCGGGAGTTGGGAATTTTCCATGGCCTCCTCCTTTTAGACAAGCCGGCGAACTTTGGCCAACCCGTGACGTCTAATTACTCCGCCCTGAAAAATAACAATATCAGGAGCAGGTAAAACATTTTTGTCCTTAATATAATTGCTGCTATGTTTCTTTAGACCCAAGTACCTATAATGAATTAAAAAGAGAAAAACATAAAAATTAAATGCGCAGCATTAAGTAATTAATCTGCCGGACCTAGGGTTAAAAAACAAACTTCAGTTTTCCAAGAACTATTTATCACCCTGAATATGCTATTTTTCAGGGCGGAGTAATTAGTGTTTTTTGGCTCAATTAGGGTTATGATCTCCTGGTACAACATGTTTTTAGTTGCAAATAAGATGTGATTTTATCAATAATGGGGTATTTTTAGAAACAACCCGGCCCTTTGGGGACCGATCATAAATAATTGACTCCGAATTTTTTACAATGTGGCAAGGGGGAATATAATGAGAGCGTACAAAATTGCTTGTGTCATTTGGTGTTTGATTATCATTTTTTTCAGCAATTTTTCTTTGGCGGCTGATGTCGCCAAGATAGGTGTCATAGATTTCCAAAAGGTTTTGGAAATTTCCGCTGCCGGCAAAGCGATACAGGCTGAGCTTAAAAAAAAGAACGAAAAGATGACGGCTGATCTGCAGAAAAAAGGGGCGGAAATTGAAAAAATTCAAAGGCGCCTTGAGCGTGAATCCATGGTGATGAGCAAAGAAATGCGCGAAGATAAAGAACGGGAACAACGCATCAAGGTCAATGATTTTAAAACCCTGCAAAAAAAATATCGTTCTGAACTGCAAAAAGTTCAAGTAAAACTGATGCAGCAGCTGCAAACTGATGTCACCACCATTACCAGGGAGATCGGCAAGAAAGAGGGATATCTTCTGATCATGGATAAGCGCGGTGTCATTTATACGCCCCGCTCTGTTGATTTATCGGACAAACTTATCCGGCAACTCAACACAAAGTTTGCCAAAACAAAAAAATAGTTTGCAAAGATAAACTTTTTACAAAGGGACTTAATGAGGATAACGATATCCAAAATCGCAACACTGGTGCAGGGCAATATCATCGGTGATGCTGAAAAATTGATCAGCGGCGCAGCCCCCTTTGAGCTGGCCGGAGAAAATGAAATTACCGTCGCCGGCAGCGCCAAGTATTTAAAAAAGATAGGAAACTGCCAGGCTGCGGCCGTCATCGTCCCGCGCAACACCGGGCCCGGAGCGAACAATTTTATTGAGGTGGACAATCCCATGGTGGCCTTTGCAAAAATCCTGCAATATTTTCATCCCCTGATCCAACCTCAAACCGGGATACATCCCGGCGCCGAGATCGGTGAGGAATTTATTTGCGGCCAGGGTGTCACGGTCGGACCGAAGGCGGTCATCGGCCGTCGGGTTACCGTCGGTGATCGTGTTTGGCTTCATCCGGGAGTTATTCTGGGAGACAGTGTCGCTGTGGGCGATGATGTCGTCATTTATCCCAATGTAACCATACTGGAGCGCTGTATTATCGGCAACCGTGTTATTATTCACGCCGGCACGGTCATTGGATCTGACGGCTTTGGTTTTGCGCCCGACGGCAATTGTTATCACAAAATCCCGCATACCGGAATTGTTCAAATTGATGACGATGTTGAAATCGGGGCCAATAATACCATCGACCGGGCAACATTCGGTAAAACACACATCGGCCGCGGGGTTAAAACCGACAACCTGGTTCAGATCGCCCACAACGTCAGGGTCGGAGAGAATACGGTCCTGGTCGCTCAGGTTGGAATTTCGGGCAGCGTTACGATCGGCAAGAACGCGGTCCTGGCCGGTCAGGCCGGAGTTGCCGGGCATCTGACCATCGGTGACGGCGCCACCGTCGGCCCCCAGACCGGGGTTGGCAAGCCGGTGCCCGACGGTCAGATTGTATCTTCAGGTATTCCGCAAATGCCGCATAAAATTTGGCTTCGGGTCCAACGGTTGATCCCGAAATTGCCGGAATTCAGCAAAAGACTATCGGGGTTGGAGAAAAGATTTAAACACTTGGAAGAGAAAATGGAATGAAAAATGAAAGCTGAGTATGATATTCAGAAAATCATGGAAATTTTACCGCACCGCTATCCTTTTTTGCTGATCGACCGCATTATCGATCTGGTGCCCGGTGAGAAGGTGACCGCCCTTAAAAATGTCACCATAAACGAACCTTTTTTCCAAGGGCACTTTCCGGGTCAACCGGTCATGCCGGGGGTACTTATTATCGAGGCCATGGCCCAGGCCGGGGGAGTGCTTGCCTGTGAATCACGCACTACCGACAGATATGGCCAACTCATCTACTTTATGGGTATGGATAAAGTACGGTTCCGCAAACCGGTGGTGCCCGGAGACCAAATTATATTTACGGCCAAGATTTTAAAACTGCGGTCAAAGGTTGCCAAAATGTCCGGAACCGCCACCGTTGATAACCAGATAGTCGCTGAAGCTGAACTGATGGCCACCTTTGGAGAGAATAAATGATACATCCATCTGCTATTATTCATCCGCAAGCTGAAATTGATACCGAGGTTGAAATCGGACCGTACACCATTATTGCCGAAAACGTAACCATCGGGTCAGGAACAGTTATCGGCCCCCACGTGATTGTTGATCCTTACGTGTCCATCGGACCTGATTGCCATATCTTTCAATATGCATCGGTAGGGGCCCAACCCCAGGCAATCAAATTTAAGGGTGAAA
>JAFDDW010000176.1 GCA_019310665.1 Deltaproteobacteria bacterium | reverse complement strand
CGCATTCCCACTTCCGCATTCAAATCATTCCCACTTCCGCATTCATTTTTCTGTCCTCTACCTTCCCACCTTCTCATCTTCTTACCTTCTATCCTCTGTCTTCTGTCCTCTGTCCTCTGACCTCTGCCTGCCGCGGCGAAGCCGTCAGGCGAAGACGGGTCCTCTGGTCAAACCGGTACCGGTGCGATTACCTGGGACGATACGAACATCCAGGTCACCAGGGCCGCGTTGAGCATTGCTCCAAGGTAAATTCTGCCGGTCAGCTGATAAAACCAGGTTTGAATCGGTATCACCAGGATCAGCACAGCGATGATGTGGAATAGGTTATGGGTATACGCGATGAACATGCCGCCGGGGCCGACAAAGGGAATGGTTCCGGTAATAAACAGCGGTACGTATTGAACCATTAGGAATAAAACCGGTGGGATTACCAGAATCAGGATGTTGAATATGGACCAGGAGATGAAGGTCTTCAGCCAGGTTGATTTCAGCGGTTGGCGCAACTGACCGTGGAGGAAGATGCCCATCAGTAAAAAGCCTAGCAGCAAAAATGGAAAGTACGAGAACCAGAGCTGTGCCCTGTAAGGCGTCAGGTCACTTGCAAAGGGGAAGATGAAACGAAAATCAACAATGAATATACTTTCCAGGGTATGCTCGACCAAGTAGGCAAAGAGAAACAGAATTGTTGCCAGCAAGACGGTTTTGGCGATGAACACACCCTTTAAGCTGAAACGGTCCTCCTGATCGGAAAGCCCCAGTTCAAAAAGCGTCAAACCATTTTCTCGACGTTGCTTTTTAAACCATCGCCGGAAAAAGAAAAAGCCAATGATGTTTATCCATAGAAACCACCAGACAATGCCATTGGTCATCATCAGGGGAAATACCTTGTCGATGCGAACCAGATATACATGGATCCCGAACAGGACAAAGATAATCGGGAAGTAGAGCCACATGAGCACACCATTGATAATGGCCGGCTTGACGTATGCCTTGCCGCTGCAACTGTAGTTTGCCGAAATCGGGAAATGCAGTGATCTAAAAACTGACGTCCGCAGCAGCATCAACCCCAACGGCAGCAGGGAGGTCAGGCAGGCAACCAGGGCGACCAGCGTCGACCATTCTTTAATTGGCCAGATCTGGTTTCCGATCGGAATCCATTTTTCCTCGGGTGGATCAAGGGCCTGCTGAATCCATTTTAGGGCTTCGGCAACGGAAGTGCTGCTGTGGGAAGTGTGCAGATGGGTAATTTTCGGCATAAAGACCCGCCGCGCGGTACCGGCATTGAATTCTCCATAGGTTTTCGACAGCTCAGGGTTTTCAACCGGAAACACCTTACGGGTCCGATCTGTGCGCATCCATTCTTTTTCAAAATCTTTTGTACCGGTCATGCGCTCTCGGAATTCGTCATATTTTCCAAAGATCATCAGCATGTTTTTCGGCAACCGGGTTGAGGCGTCATCTCTGTAGGCAAAGCCGGATATAACAAGTGCGCCCAGCGAGGGGTCTTTGAGGGCCATGGCATAAACCATTGCCGCCCCAAGGCTGTGACCCATCAAACCAATTTTGTGCCCATCGACAAAGGCTAGGGATTTAAGATAGGTCAAAGATGTTTTCCCGCCATAGGTGGCATCAAAATCAGTATCATCCAGTTCTCCCGGAATGCCGGAGTTGCCCCGGCCAATGGCATCAATCTCCAGAACCACAAGCCCCCGCCGTGCCAGTTCAATGCAGTAGGCATCACTGGTTTCGCGGTTGTTCTGATAACCGTGGATGTACACAATGCCCGGTGCCGGATTGGATGATGAGGCGTTTAGCGGCTTGAGAAGTTTGGCCCGGATAACGATGCCGTTGTAATTCGTGTAGGTCACATTGGATACCGCAATTCGGCCGAAACCCTTCTGGGTCATAGATGCCAGAACTACGGCACCAATCAGAACGACTAAGCAAACAATAAACGCAAGGGGTGCTTTGCTGCGGCGATCGGGGTCGAATAGCTGCGCTGTATTCACTGAGAATTCCTCTATTTAAACATGGCCCGATGCAGTTTCAATATTATTTCACCACAGAGGAACAGAGAGCACAGAGAAAAGTTTTCATTTGTCCGTCCGGGAAAAATTATACTCCTCAGTGTCCTCAGTGCCTCGAGCGAGGCGGGTGGTGAAACTTCTAAGCATGCATTAATATTAGTGTATATCGACTTAATCAGGTCTTCATCAACTCTCTCAGCTCCCGCTTGAGGACTTTTCCCACAGCGCTCAGGGGCAGCTCATCCATGAATTCAATCTTCTTGGGAACTTTGTAGGGCGCCACCTTTTCTTTCATGTATTGGGTTATTTTTTTCCGGGTGTCCTCGTTCTTTTCAACGTCCGGCTTTAGAACAATCGCTGTGGCGACGATTTCTGAACCGGGTCGGTTGGGGTCCGGCAGTCCAATGGCGGCGGCCATATCAATATCGGGATGCTCCATCAAAACGTCATCAACGGTTCGGGTGAATACCTTGTAGCCCGAGACGATTACCATGTCTTTGAGGCGGTCGACGACATAAAAATAGCCGTCGGTATCCATTTTGCAGACATCCCCGGTGTATAGCCACCCATCTTTCAGGGTCGCGGCGGTTTCTTCAGGTTTGTTGTGGTATCCCACGGTGAACACCTGGGGTCCCTTGACTACCAGTTCGCCGGGTTCTCCGACCGGCACGATCTCTCCTGTATCGGGATCGATCAATTTTACTTCGGTATCCGGAAAAGGGATGCCCACGGATCCCGGTTTCTTCAGACCATATCGCGGCAGGCCCATGTGCACCGGGCTGGTCTCGGTCATTCCCAGAACTTCCAGCAGTTTGCCTTCACCGACCACATCTTCAAAAGCCTTGATGTATTCGGGAGGGAAGGGGGCGGCTCCGCTGATGAACCACTCAACTCCGGAAAAATCAAGAGATCCGAATTTTGGCTTTTTCAATAATTCGAGATAGATGGTAGGAACATTGACGATTCCCTGGGGTTGGTATTTTTTAATTGCTGATATGAGAAAATCCAGGTCTCTCGGGTTGGGGACCGCCACTTGAGTTCCGCCGAAGGCCATGGTGGCCATCCCTAAAAACAGGCCGGCCTGGTGAAAAAGCGGAAAGGCGGAGAGAAGGGTAGACTCCTGACCCTGGCTGATATCAAGCCAGGTATTTACCTGCTGGATTTGATCCACGATATTTCTGTGGGTGAGGACGGCCCCTTTGGGGGGGCCGGTGGTACCGCCGGTGTACTGCATGAGACAGGGCGCATCCGGGTACAGCTTTTCTTCCACATAGTCGGCAGGCATCGTCTGAACGAAATTCATAAAGCGGCCCACCTTAATGCCGGAAACGGAGTTTACCCGCCCGGTGGGAATTTTTTTTAGCAGTTTACCCAAAAATCCCTTGAGAGGAGAGAGAAAGTCGGCAATGGTTGCAACCGCTATGGTTTGGACGACTGTCCCGCCGACAATGGTCTCCAGCTTTTGGAATAATGCATCCAGGGTCACCAGAAGTTTGGCACCGGAATCGTTTAGCTGATATTCAAGTTCTTTAGGCTGCAGCAGGGGGCTGATGCCGGTCAGCACACAGCCCGCCTTCTGGATGCCAATGATGGATATATAGTAGGCCGGGATATTGGGCAAATTGACGCCCACCGTATCGCCCGGCTTCAACCCGCTTTTTTTGAGAAAGCGGGCAAAGCGGTTGGAGAGTTTATCCAGTTCGTGGTAGGTGATTCCTCGGCCCATGTAGTAGATTGCAATTCTAGTGGGTATATAGGTGGTGGCTTCACGGAATACTTCGGCATAGGTTTTGTTGGAATAGTTCAGGCTCTGAGGAACGTGTTCATCATAATGCTTTAGCCAAGGCATAGCTGCGTAAGGATCGGACATTATGTCACCTCATATTTCTATGTTCCACAAATATATTAAAAAGGCCGTATAGGATATCTAAGTCCAGCTAAATGCATGCATGAAGAAAATTCCAAGCACCAAATGACAAATCACAAACAATATCCAAATTCCAATCTCAAATGATCCAAACACGCTGTGGATTTATTTCATTTGAAATAACGATATTCCGGCAACGATCCACCATTTCCTTAATCGAGTTTTTCGCTCGATTAAGGAGTAAATTTCCTCGTTTGGGTCATTGGATATTGTAGTTTGAGATTTATTTGTAATTTGGTGCTTGTATTTTGGAATTTTCTGCAAATTTATTTTAATATTTCTTTAGAACTTTACCCTTTGAAGTTATTTGATTTTTGTCAGTAATTCTTTGGCCTTATCTCTAAAATAGGGATCATCGGATTTGGTTGCTTTTTCCAGCAAGCCTTTGGCTTCGGCCTTGTTTTCATCTCCGCCTATTTGGATCAGCAGCTCGCCAAGGTAGACATATGCTTCGAAGTTATCTGCAAAGTATTCGGTTGCCTGGTATTCACGGTAGTATTTCAGTGATTTTTTACGGTCATGCAGGGGCCAGGGGAGGACCGCCCAGAAACGGCCGAGGGAGAGCATAGGCCCGGCGTCTTTATACATTTTGTTAATTTCATAAGTTTTTTCAAAACTGGTCTGGGTTTTGCCTTTGAGGCCCTCGGACAGCGCCGTAAATATGCCGACACCATTATTGTAGATACCGACGTTGAGGCCATAATAGTAGTGTCCGTCCGGTTTGTCAGGCCCCAGCTCGATGGCTTTTTGCGCATATTGCATCCCGCTTTTGCCGTATTTGGCACAAATGTCCTTCCAGCCCTCAACTTTTTGCGATTTGGCTTCATTACCGTATTCTCTGTACGCTCTTGAACACTTCCAGTTCGACTCATAGCTGTTGGGATTTTCGGCCAATGCCTTTTCATATAGCTCAATGGCCTGTTTGTAGCCCTCAAGTCCTCCCCGGGCATAGGCTAATTCGGCCTCAGCTACATAGTCCGCTGCCATTAAACTGATGGGAAATAAAGTCACCAGGAAAATACAGAACCCACAAAACAGTATTCTTTTCATTCTCAGCCTCCTTTGATGTGTTTAAAGATGATTATATATATCCGTAACAACTCCCTCAATATTTTTGAAAACATCACTATTCGAAAACCTTAATACCCTGAAGCCGAGGCCGCTCAAAAATTTGTCCCTTGCTTCATCTTTCACAATATTTTCTTCTGCATAGTGCTGGCCGCCGTCTATTTCAACAACTAATTTTGCTGCAGGGCAGTAGAAATCAACGATGTAATCCCCAATGTTTTTTTGCCTGTAAAATTGATATTCCTTAAGCTGTTTTCTTCTTAATTTTGACCAGAGAAATCGTTCTGCATCAGTCATGTTCTTTCTGAGTTCTCTGGCATGTTTTTTGAGATTTTTGTTGTAGGGTAGCACTATAAATCCCCCCCAGCCCCCCTTTAGAAAAGGGGGGAGTGAAAAATCCCTGCCCTCCCCCTTTAGAAAAGGCGGGCGGCATTCACTGTCATTCCCCCTTTTTTAAAGGGGGGTAGGGGGGATTTTAAATCATCTCCAATGCACAAGCCATCGACACCCCACCGCCCCCGCACAGGGTGGCCAAACCGAGG
>JAFDDW010000175.1 GCA_019310665.1 Deltaproteobacteria bacterium | reverse complement strand
CTTGGGAGGGGCAACTTCACTGGTGACCACAAACTTGCCGGATGCTAAGGCTTCTTTGAATGGAGTAGGCATTTTTAAACCCTTTCATCATTATTTAGATAAGAGCGTTATTATATTTTGATTTTACCGCCCGCTTCGCTCGAGACGCAGAGTCCGCAGAGTAATTATATTTTTCCTTTGCCGTTGAGAGGACGGCAAAGGAAAAGCACTCATCAGCTTCGCTGAATATAAAGCACCGCTATCGGCTTCCTGCTATTAACTATAATATCATCATGCCCCACAGGGCTAAGGATTTTAGCTTTCCGCCCTCTCAGCGGAAAGCTAAAAAAATCTCTCTGCGCTCTTTGCGCCTCTGCGGTGAAAGTAATCATTGTTTTATTTTGCTTCCAGTTTTAATTTTCCCGGTTTGGGCTCACCCAGATGATTGCGGGGTTTCTGGTATTTGCGCATGGAATCAAGCCGTCCCAGTTCTTTGAGCCGGTTATATATCAGGGTCCAGACACAGTCCTTGTTGACGTCAATTTCACATTTGCCGTGATTGGTTCCGCCGCACGGTCCGTTGACCAGGCCCTTGTGGCAGTTGGTCACCGGGCAAATGCCGCCGGTCTCCCCGATGATGCAGGTGCCGCACTGGGTACAGATTTCATCAAAGGTTCCAAAAGCTGTCTCTTTGCCGATAAACATTGTATTGACCGCCGGCACCACCATCTTTTTGAGCTGGCGGGCAATGGTTTGAACACCAAAAGCGCAGCTTGTGATCAGCAGAGCATCGGCCTGGTTAATCTGCTCTCCGAAATCACTTAAAATTTCCCGGCTCAGATTATCGCAGGCCACCGGCACCACTGTGGTTCCGGTAATCATCTTGCCTTTCTCGGAAAGATTTTTCTTTAAGCTGCGAACCTCAGGCTCACCGCCGGTGCGCGTCAGCGTCGTACACGTTCCACAGCCGATAATGAAAATCCGGTTTAAACCGTTTAGAAGCCGATCGATTTCTTCATTCGGCTTTTTTTGGGTGATGGATCGAATCATATCCCGTTCTCCTCTTTTTCAAGATCACATCGGAGGCAACGCGTCGCTTCGCGACAGGCCTCCGCCTCGGTAAATCCTTTTTCAACTTCCCTAAAATCAGTCACCCGTTCCTTGGCGTCTTCGAATTCTGCTTCGATCCGGGGCTTGTCTTCCGTGCTTTCCTCTTCAAGGGCCAGTTTGGTGGTCGTGTGCCGGACGGATTTTTCATCCGGAATATATACCGGGCTGTCGTCACCGGTGAGGTGCTTGTTGATGGCGATGGCCGCACGCCTCCCGGAAGATATGGCCCGGATCACAAATGTCGGTCCGGTAGTGAAGTCGCCGCCGGCAAATACTCCCGGTACATTGGTGGCCAGGGTATTCGTATTGACCACCAGCGCGCCCCAGAGTTCCCGTTCCAACTGGCTGTCGGCCGAAAGAAAGGACATGTCGGCGGCCTGGCCGATGGAGATGATGATATTGTCAGCTTCCACCAGGCGGCTGTCTTCCAGATCGCAGGTGGGGTTGAAGCAGCCTTCGTCATCGAAGACACAGACACAGTGGGTGAATTCGATCCCTGTGACACGCCCGTCTTTCTGGGTGATATTGCTCGGTGAGGCCTCCGGGTTAATAACGATGCCTTCATCGATGGCTTCTTCGACATCCTTTTCCCAGGCCGGCATTTCGTCCCGGGGTTCCAGACAGAATATTTGCACGTCATGGGCACCGGACCGAAGCGCGGTGCGTGCCACGTCAAAGGCCACGTTCCCGCCGCCGATCACCACCGTTTTGCCGCTCAGCGGCACTTCTTGACCCATGCGGATATTGCTCAAAAAATCCAGGCCATAGTAAATACCCTGGAGGTCTTCGTCTTCGCCGGGAATGCCGATGTGTTTGCTGGCCTGGGCCCCGGCGGCGATAAAAACAGCACTGTAGCCTTCCTTGAGAAGGTCGTTGAATGTGTGTTTGGCATCTATCGGTGAGTTGTAGCGGATTTCCACCCCGCAATTTTCAATGTATTGAATCTCCTCTTCGATCACCTGGCGCGGGAGCCGGAACTCGGGGACGGCGATGCCGAGCATGCCGCCGGCCACGGACTGGGCTTCGAACACCGTGGTCTTGAAACCCATTTTGGCCAGGAAGTAAGCGCAGGTTAAACCGGCCGGACCGGCACCGACAATGGCAACTTTTTCCTCGCGGGTAATCGGAAAGGGATCTCTTTGGGGTCCGATATTTTCGAAATACCAATCCGAGGCCACCCGTTTTAAGGCCCGAATGGCCACCGGTTGATCGAGTTCTCCCCGCCGGCACTTATACTCGCAGGGGTGGATACAGATGCGGCCGCAGACCGCCGGAAAGGGATTGCGCTCGCGAATGATTTCAACGGATTTTTCGTATTCACCTTCGGCAATGGCGGCCACATAATTGGGCACATCTATGCCGGCCGGACAGGCATGCTGGCAGGCGGATATCACCATGGAATCGCATACCGCACCGGCACAACGATGCTCCTTAATATGATCCTCGTATTCTTTGAGAAAGTATTTCAGGGTCGACAGGGCCGGCTTGGGGCAGGCCTGCCCGAGACCGCACAGAGAGGCCTCACTCAAAGTTTCCCCCAGATCGCGGATGGTGTCGATGTCCTCCATGCGGCCTTCACCGCGGGTGATGCGGGTGAGGATCTCCAACAGCTGGGTGGTGCCCAGACGGCAGGGAGCGCATTTTCCGCAGGACTCCGACTGGGTAAAGCTCAAAAAGAAGCGCGCAATTTCCACCATGCAGTTGTTTTCATCCATCACCACCATACCGCCGGATCCCATGATGGCGCCGATGCGCTGGACGGTGTCGTAGTCAATGGATAAATTTAAAAACTGGGCGGGTACACAGCCGCCGGCGGGCCCTCCCATCTGGACCGCTTTAAACTGCCGGCCCTTGGGGATGCCGCCGCCGATGTCAAAAATTACCTCCTTGACGGTGGCGCCGATGGGCACTTCCACCAGGCCGGTGTTGTTGACCTTGCCGGCCAGGGAAAAAATTTTGGTGCCCTTGCTGTCTTCGGTGCCCACCTCTCCGTACCAGCCGGCGCCGTTTTTAACAATCAGCGGGACATTGGCCCAGGTCTCCACATTGTTGATATTGGTAGGTTTGCCGTCAATTCCCGCTTTAGCGGGAAAAGGCGGTCGGGCCCGGGGCATCCCGCGCTGGCCTTCAATGGAGGCCATCAGGGCGGTTTCTTCGCCACAGACGAAGGCACCGGCTCCCAGTCTCAGTGAAAGATCCAGGTTAAATCCGGTGCCGAGAATATTCTCCCCCAACAGCCCCAGTTCGTTGGCCTGCTCGATGGCGATATTCAAATGCTCGATGGCGATCGGATATTCCTCCCGAACATAGATAAACCCGTACTCGCTGCCCATGGCATAGGCGCCGAGCAGCATACCTTCCACCACTGCGTGGGGATCGCCTTCTAAGATGGCCCGATCCATGAATGCTCCCGGATCCCCCTCATCGGCGTTGCACACGATGTATTTCGGCCGGCCTTCAGCCAGGCGGGCGAATTTCCACTTCAGAGCGGTGGGAAAACCGGCGCCGCCCCGGCCCCTGAGTTTGGCCGCCTGCACTTCATCGATGACCTGTTCGGGGGCCATCTTCGACAGGGCTTTGACCAGGGCCTGATAGCCACCGGCCGCGATGTAATGCTCGATATTGGTGGGATCGATCCGACCGCAGTTGGCCAGAACCCGGCGCTCCTGTTTGGCGTAAAACGGAATCTGGTTGCGGTAAAAAACCGGCTGGAAGGTTTTGGGGGCGCGATAGGCCAGCCTGTCGATTAACTGGTTTTGTTTCAGAGTCTTAACGACGATATCGCCGGCATCGTTCGGTTCTACCTCCTGATATTGAACCCCCATGGGCTCAATGGCGATAACCGGGGCTTTGGCGCAGAATCCGTGGCAGCCGGTGGCCCGGATTTCAACCTGTTTCGAAAGTCCCTGGCTCTTTACCTCGTCGGTCAAGGCTTCAAAGATTCCGGCGGCGCCGTATGCGCGGCAGCCGGTCATGCACACATGCACTTCGATAATGCCCTCTTGCTTGCGGGACAAAATCTTGTTGCGGAACCACTCGAGTTGTCCGATGGATGAAAGCTTCTCCATTTTTACTCACTTTCTTTTTTGCGATACTCTCCCAGAACACTGGTCATTTTGGTCGGGGAAAGCTTACCGAAATAATCGCGGTTGATCATCATGGTCGGTGCCAGAAAGCAGGCGCCCAGGCAGGCCACGGTTTCCAGGGTGAACTGGTAATCCGGGCTGGTCTCGCCTTCTTCCAGGCCCAGCTCATGTTTCATCAGTCGCAGGATGCTGCGACTGCCCTTGACATGACAGGCGGTTCCCCGGCACACCCGGCATACGTATTTACCCTTGGGCTTCAATGAAAACCCCGAGTAAAATGTGATGACCCCCTGGACCTGGGCCGGAAACAGATTCAGCGCTTCGGCGATCGGTTCGATGGTCTCCGGGGGAACATAACCAAACGTCTCCTGCACATCCTGGAGCAAGGGGATCAGTTCCCATTTTCCGATTTTGTGTCGATCAATGATGGCATCGAGTTTTGTCAGATCGATTTCAGGTGGTTGCATGCGGGTGCCTCAACGTTAAATGATTAAATTATCAGATCTTGGTGATCTCTCTTCTAAAGTGCTGATGGTTAAATGGCTTAGGGCTCACGGCGCAAGGCTCAAGGATTTCTGATGAGTGCTCAATTTTTTCATCAAAGGCCGTGCGCCCTATGCCCTGCGCCTTACGCCTTTTCTATTTTGACCCTGCATGTTTTCCAACCCGGAGATCCGGGTTTGGTTATATCGGACAGCGCCAATAGATTCATGGCCTCATTACCGTTAAAACCGGTCGGTACAAAAATGTGATTTGCCCCCAATCCCTTTTCTATTCGGATTCCTCTCGTGACACTGCCAGATTTTGAGGTGACAACAACGGTGTCATCATCCTTTAAATCGAGGCTTGCACCGACCGGGGCCGAAACTTCCAACTGGCCGGCCAAATCAAATTCCTGAATTCGATCCGATGCCTGGGTCCTTGTGCCGCTTCCCAGATGGAATCGCAGCGATCCGATAATGGCGGTAAATGGAAAGTCATTGTCAGCGGGTTCATCTTCGGTGGAAACCACCGGATAAAATGAAATTAATCCCTCTGCGCCCGGGTCCTTAAAAAGGGCTTTGCCGCTGATCGGTTTTATCCAATCCTGATTTTGGCCATTCAGCGATGCATACATGGGCACGAGTTTGCGAATTTCGGCCCTGATTTTTTCAAGGGACCCATAAGGTTCGCTTTTGCTCAGTCCGGCAGCCAGAAGATCAAGGATTTGCCAATCCGGTCGAGCTTTTCCCGGAGGGGTTACCACCGGTAGAAAAGATTGAATTCGGCCCTCGAGGTTTGTGACGGAGCCCTGTTTTTCACTTAAGGGCGCTCCCGGCAGGACGACATCGGCAATTTGGGCCGTTTCACTGTTGAGGATGTCCTGCACGACCAGGAGTTCTAAATTTTC
>JAFDDW010000174.1 GCA_019310665.1 Deltaproteobacteria bacterium | reverse complement strand
ACATGGCCGCAACGGAGCCGCTCAAAAGTCCTGGTGCAATGATAAGTTTGTTGTCTTCTCCAAGTGGATGACACAGCGGGGGAACCTCCTTGGCCACGATGGCCGAAGTCAGCGCGCGGCCTCCTAAACCGGCATAATCACCCAATGGTTCGGTTTTTACCGCAGGGCCACCGTCTGCTCCCATATCGATTCTTAAAATTTTGTCCATAAATTCCTCCCTTTCTCCAAAAGATTAATCAAGCATTACAAAATCAGTGGTGATACAAAGTGGTGATGCAAAGTGGTGATACAACAATAATTCGGTTTCATCGGTAATGTCAAGTAAAACTAAAAGATAACCGTTCACAGGTTCAGGGTTCAGCGTTACTTTTGAACCCCTAAACCCAGAACCCCTCATGTGAAACTTCACATGGTTGGAACAGCGAACCGCAGAATATCGAATGTCGAACCGCAGAATGTCGAAGGATAGAATCGCTGCGCTCTGTCTTTTTTAATATAGACAAAATACCTTACTTCGATATTCGACATTCGATATTCATTATTCGATATTCGCTTTTTCAAAGGTTTTCATAAACCCAACCAACGCTTCCACAGCTTCCAGCGATACGGCATTGTAAATGGACGCCCGGCAACCCCCCACCGACCGGTGACCTTTAAGACCGCCCAGGCCGTTGGCCAGGGCCTGCTCAACGAATTGCTTTTCCAGATCTTCGTTGGGCAGGCGAAAGGTGACATTCATCATCGACCGGCTGTCTGCTTGGGCGGTGGCCCGGTAAAATTCGCCGCCGTCCATAAAACCATAGAGCAGTTGCGCCTTATCCTGATTTATGGCGGCCATGTTTTCCAGACCGCCAATGGTTTCTTCCAGCCACTTTAACACGAGCTGCACGGTGTAGACCGCAAAACAAGGGGGGGTGTTGTACAGGGAGTTTTTAGCGGCAAAGGTGGTATACTTTAGCATGGTCGGCACCGTATCCGGAATCCAATCCAGCAAATCCTTGCGGATAATCACCAGGCATACGCCGGCGGGGCCGACATTTTTTTGGGCCCCGGCATAAAGCATACCGAATTTTTCGACATCCAGCGGCCGGCTCATCATGTCCGACGACATGTCGCAAATGATGGGCACGCTTTTGGTGTCCGGAAATTCGGCCCACTGGGTTCCCTTTATGGTGTTGTTGGAGGTCAGATGCACGAAAGCGGCATCGGAATTGAACGCAATGTTTTTCGGGATATAGGAATAATTTTTAGCTGCGGAGGAGGCCACGACCTGAATGGATTTTCCCTGAAGTTCGGCTTCTTTAATGGCTTTGGTGGACCAGGTGCCGGTATCCACATAGTCTGCTGATCGACCCTCCGGTAAAAAATTCATGGGGATCATACAAAACTGCAAACTGGCACCCCCTTGAATGAAAAGCACCTCAAATTTGTCATCCAGGTTCAACAATCTTTTGGTTCGATCCACCGCGTCGTTGATAACATCGTCAAATTCCCGGGCCCGGTGACTGATCTCGGTAATTGACATGCCGGATCCCTGGAAATCTAAAAGGTTTTCCTGGATTTCTTCGAGCACAGTCAGTGGAAGTGCCGCCGGCCCCGGATTGAAATTGTGGATTCTGTCTGCTTTCATATTTTCCTCCGTCAATAATTCAGAGGTTCAAGGGTTCAAAGGTTCGAGGTTCAGCGTTCTTATTTATGTACCGATCATTGCTCGCCTGTCAATCAGTATATTGAGAATATGTTCATAATCTACAGGGGAGTTATTGACAAACAGGTCAGTTGGCTTTAATTAGGTTCAGGGTTCAGAGGTTCAAAAACAACCCTGAACGCTGAACCTTTGAACCTTTGAACCTTATACAAGGAAACAGTTAATGAAAATCTACCATTACCCATCAAAAGCGGCCGCAAAAAGGATAACTACTATTGTCAACCGCGGTCTTACCTTCAGGAAAAAAGATTATCAGGCGGTTGCGCGGATTCTTGACGATGTCCGGCGTAATGGCGATGACGCTGTTATTAAGTATGCCAACCGTTTTGACGCTCCCAAATTGACCGTTGGCTCGATTAAAGTTACCGCTCGAGAGATGCAGGCGGCCATAAAAAAATTGGATCGCGGTTTTGTCCGGGCAATGAATCGCGCGGCTTTGCAGATAGAGGCCTTTCACCGGCAGCAGGTGCAACCGTCCTGGATAGATACCCAAAGATCCGGCACGATGCTGGGGCAATTGGTGAACCCGGTGGATGCCGCCGGTGTTTATGTGCCCGGGGCCCGGGGCGGCAAAACGCCTTTGATCTCCACCGTTTTGATGACGGCTATCCCGGCTAAAATCGCCGGGGTAAAAAACCTGGTTATGGTAACGCCTTCGACGAGGGCGGGCGGGGTGAACCCCCATCTGCTGGCGGCGGCTAAAAAGGTCGGGATAAAAGACATATACAAGGTGGGAAGCGCCTGGGCCATCGCGGCCCTGGCATACGGTACCAAAACGATTCCCAAAGTGGATGTAATCGCCGGCCCCGGCAATATCTATGTTACCCTGGCTAAAAAAATTGTCTCCGGTACCGTCGGTATCGACATGATTGCCGGACCCAGCGAGGTCCTGGTCATTGCCGATCATTCAGCCACCCCCGAATATGCTGCCGCGGACATGCTCTCCCAGGCCGAGCATGATGTACTTTCTTCGGCTATCCTGGTGACCGATTCGGGCCGGACGGCAAAAGCGGTGGCAGCCGAGATTGACAAACAGCTTGCCAGTTTATCCCGCCAGGACATCGCCCGGGAATCACTAAAGCGCTTTGGCGCCGTATTCGTTGTGGACGATCTTGAGGCCGCCTTTGGACTGGCCAATCGGATCGCACCGGAACACCTCGAGCTTCAAATCAACGAGCCTTTTGATTACCTGGGGTGGATTCGCAATGCCGGTGCCGTATTTCTGGGCCACTACACCCCTGAACCGCTGGGAGATTATATGGCCGGCCCCAATCATGTGCTGCCCACCGCCGGCACAGCGCGGTTTGCTTCGGCCCTCTCAGTGGATCATTTCATTAAAAAGACCAGTATTATCCACTATTCAAAGAAAGCCTTTAAAAAAGAGGCCGCCGACGTGATGCGTCTGGCTGAGTTGGAAGGCCTGGATGCCCATGTCAAGTCCATAAAAGTCAGACTGAAACCCTAACTCCAGACCTCGTTATTCAGCCTGGGAAAATGGTTGTGGCTCTTTAACTGTCATGGGATTGCATGAAAAATGGACACGGGTCTGATTTAGGAATTAAAGGATTGAGGAATTTAGGAATTGAAGGTCTGTAATTGTTATTTGTTATTTGGAACAGCGATCATTGAGTTGCAATAAAACCGACTACGTTCAGACCAAAACAAAAAAGGCATCCCTATACCTTCCCGGGATGCCTTTTTATTGGATCGAATTATTTATTTAAGTTACGGTAACATTTACTGCCGAAGGACCTTTTTGACCTTCTTCTATGTCAAAGGTAACTCGGTCGCCTTCATTAAGAGCTTTGAACCCGGCTGAATTGATTCCGGAATGATGAACAAATACATCCGGTCCATCTTCCTGTTCGATAAAGCCGTAGCCTTTTCGGCTGTTAAACCACTTTACAACACCATCGGCCATCGTGACATCCTCCTTTCAAAATGATTATTATTGATAATAACACAGTCTTGAAGATAATCAAATTTACAAATATATGAAATTAGGGCGCAGCTGCTAACCTTTCCCATAATTCGGTAAGCAATCTCACCCCGAAACCCGTACCGCCGGCGCCGCAATAAGCATTTTCTTTGGTACTGTAGGCCGGACCGGCAATATCGATGTGGGCCCAGGGAGTATCGGCGGTGAACTCAGAAAGAAACAAGGCTGCCACTATGGCCCCGCCCCAGCGGGTGCTGCCGATATTGCTCGTGTCCGCAAAATCACTTTTGAGCAGTTCTTTATAATCCTCGGGCAAAGGCATTCGCCAGCAGCGTTCGTGGGTCCTTTTTCCCGCTGCAATGATGGATGCCGCCAGATCCTCATCATGGGAAAATACACCGGCTATCTTTTCGCCCAAGGCAACCACACAGGCTCCCGTCAGGGTCGCCATATCGATCAGAAAATGAGGTTTGTATTTTTTGACCACGTAAGACATGGCGTCTATTAATATCAACCGGCCTTCGGCATCTGTGTTCCCGATTTCAATGGTTTTACCGGCAAAGCTGCGAATGATATCTCCGGGTCGCGTTGCCTTTCCGGACGGCATGTTCTCAACGATGGGAATGATACCGATAATATTTAATTTGGGCTTGATTTTAGCTGCCGTAATCAAGGTGGCGGCCACCGCGGCCGCACCGGACATATCTGATTTCATGGCAGCCATAGAATTGCCGGTTTTGATGTTGAGGCCACCGGAGTCAAAGGTGACCCCCTTACCCACCAGAGCAATGGTTTTGTTGGCTCCCGGTACCCTGTGCTCCAGGGTTACCAGGCTGGGTTTGCTCTGACTGCCGGCTGCCACGGCCAGCAGAGCGCCGAATTTTTTTTGTTTCAATAGCGTTTCATTTAGCACCCGAACTTTCAGCCCCTGCTTTTTTGCCCGCTTAACAATGGAACGGGTGAATTTTTCCGGCGTCTTGTCGTTGGATGGGATGTTGATCCATTCCCGGGCCAGGGTGGTTCCCTCGCAGACTGCGGCCACTCTATCTGAAATGGGGCGTAATTTTTTAGCAGCACTGGCTGCGACCCGGAAATTGATTTTCTTGAGGGCTTTTTTCTTTTTATCGCCCTTGTATTTGTCGAACAGGTGGTTTCCGAGATAAGCGCCTTCCTGCATTGCTTTCAGAACCGCTGATGTCTCCAGGCCATTGATCTTCGCTTCAGGCACTGCAAACCAGAGATCGGCCGGTTCTTTTTGAATACAACTTTTTACAGTTTTACCGGCCATGGTTCTAAGGGTTTCCCGATCGATTTTTTCAAGTTTTCCAAGCCCCCAAAAAATTACCCGTCTGGTCTTGATTCCAGGTAAATCGTAAAGCGTTACGGTCTCATCCTTTTTCCCATTAAACTCCTTGAGGCCAAGCGCTTTTTTAATAACTGCTTTTAAGCTGACATCGTCATAAATATTTTTATCTTCGCAAACAGGTACGGCCAATGTATCAATTTTAGTTTTCTTCAGATCCGATGATTTCACGGTAAGCATGAATACAAGTCTCCTTAACCACTATTTTTGAGATAGCTCCAAATAAGGCTGGTTACCATTGCTGGGCTAAAAGAGCAAACGGTATCAATAGACCAGCAAGGTAACACCAAAGTAAATCCTGAAACGGTTGAACCAGAAGGCTTTATAAAATATTAAAATCCCAAATCTCAAGCACCAAATTACAAATGGTTCGACAGGCTCACCACCCTGAGCCCAGTCGAAGGGTAAATCTCAAAATTCAATATCCAATGACCAAAACCATTATTGCAGTTATGATGTATTGACGAATATATGTTTATCCGCCTGAGACACCGCAATTAAGCAGTCAGCCCATCGGATCATCTGTTTGGGATTTCGAATTTCGGTCATTGGGATTTATTTG
>JAFDDW010000173.1 GCA_019310665.1 Deltaproteobacteria bacterium | reverse complement strand
GGGGCTGGAAGATGATCCGACCTACCCGGTAGCCAGTAAATATCTTAAAGATGGTTTCGGCGGCATGGTTGTTTTCGGTATAGAAGGCGCACTGGAGGCCGGCAAGAAATTTGTAGAAAGCCTGCAGCTTTTCTCCCACCTTGCCAATGTGGGAGATGCCAAAAGCCTGGTGATCCATCCATCGAGCACCACCCATTCTCAATTAAGTGAAGAGCAGCAAAAGACCGGCGGCTTGACACCGGATCTCATCCGGCTGTCGGTGGGTATCGAGCACATTGATGATATTGTTGCGGATTTAGAATATGCATTTTCAAAGGTTTGAAGCAAAGGAAACAAGGTTGGTCAATACACCAGTACCGATACTGGTTGCTCGATACTCGATGAACGACAGGAAAATCTGAGCCTGCGGAATTGCATTTATCGAGTATCCAGTATCGAGGATTGAACATCTTTAGGATTAATAACCCTTACATGGGATCATCAACCACTGAACTTTTAAACATTGTAGACCCAGTTTGAGCTGATATGAGCGAATATATCGAACATGACAGAGACAAAATCTCGGTCGGAATCGTCGAAAAGAAACTGTTCACCTTTGCCGAGCCGCCGGATGAAATGGTGCTTGAAAGCGGTGCCCGCGTTGGTCCGCTAACCTTGGCCTATGAAACCTGCGGCACGTTAAATGAAGATAAAAGCAATGTCATCCTGATCCTGCACGCTTTGTCCGGCGATTCCCATGTGGCCGGTTATTACACACCGGACGACGAAAAACCCGGCTGGTGGGACAATATGGTGGGACCCGGCAAGGGAATCGATACCGACAAATATTTTATTGTATGTTCCAATATCATCGGCAGCTGTATGGGATCCACCGGACCGTGTACCATCAATCCCAAGACCGTCTTGCCATACGGGCTGGATTTCCCAGTGGTCACTATTGGAGATATGGTCGAGGCTCAAAAAGCACTGATGGTTCATCTAGGGGTAAAAAAATTACTGGCCGTTGTGGGAGGGTCCATCGGCGGCATGCAGGTCCTGGAATGGTGCATCAGATACCCGGAGATGGTGGTTTCCGCCATTCCACTGGCCTCCACCACCAAACACTCCGCTCTGGCCATCGCCTTTAACGAAGTGGCCCGACAGGCCATCATGGCCGATCCCAATTGGAATGACGGAGAATATTATTTCGGTCCCAAACCTGATATGGGACTGGCAGTGGCCCGCATGATCGGCCACATCACCTATCTGTCAGATGAATCCATGCGCCTTAAATTCGGCCGCCGGCTGCAGGATAAAAGTGACTTTTCATTTAATTTTGATGCCGATTTTCAGGTAGAAAGTTATCTGCGCTACCAGGGCAAGAAATTTGTGGAACGCTTTGATGCCAACTCCTTTTTGTATATCACCAAAGCCGGCGATTACTATGATCTGGAAAAACAGCACGGTGACGGTTCCGAAGTTAAAGCATTTTCTAAAATGGCGGCCGCGTTCCTGGTGGTATCATTTACTTCCGACTGGCTTTACCCGACCTATCAATCCCGGGCCATGGTCAAAGCCATGAAAAAAAACGGTCTGGATGTGAGTTTTTGCGAAATCGAGGCCGAGTGGGGCCACGACGCCTTTTTATTACCCAATGCACGATTAACAGCGGTCATCAGAGGTTTTTTAGAACGTGTCTTCAACCAATCCCCCAAATAATCGAATGCGGTTTGACCTGCAGATCATTGCTTCGTGGATCGAACCGGGCACCCGGGTCATCGATCTTGGTTGCGGTGAAGGTGAATTGCTGAAATATTTGATCAACCACAAAAATGTGACCGGCAGCGGGATCGAACACAATGAATCCAGGGTTACCCTGTGTATTGAAAAAGGACTGTCCGTTTTGCAGGGCGACATCAACGAAGAGGTTTTGGACTATCCTGATAACGCCTTTGACTATGTGATTTTGAGTCAAACCCTGCAGCAGGTCTACGAACCCGATACCATGATTCGATCGATGCTGCGTATCGCTAAAAAAGGAATCGTCAGCTTTCCCAATTTCAGTCATTGGCGCTGCCGGCTGCAACTGTTGTCGTCCGGATACGCGCCGGTTACGCGGCAACTGCCTTATGAATGGTACAACACACCCAATATTCGCGTGATTACCATCAAGGATTTTAGAAAATTTATCCATGAAGTCGGCTTTAATATCTTAAAAGAAGTTGCTATAAATACCCAATCCGAAGATCGCTACGGAAAAGCGATTAATTTTCTGCGAAACCTGAGAGCGACGTACGGAATTTTTCTTATTGGAAATGGCAAATAGCACTGTTTTGAACATCCATCTCTTGGCCGATTGCTATGTTGATCGCAATCGATTATTGCTTATGTAAATCAGGGTTAGCCCGTTAAGCCCGTTAGCCCGTTGACCGGAGTAACTGGGAATCTTTCTTTTGGAACCGGCAAACGGGAAGACCGGCAAACCGGCAGACCCTTTTCACCTGTGAAAAGGAATCCAGATTATGAAGATCGTATCCATCGCCATCAGCAAGAAAAAAGGGACCCGCAAGAAGCCTGTCGATGAGGCCTTTATATCCAAAGACCACGGCCTGGAAGGAGACGCCCATGCCGGCAAATGGCACCGGCAAGTGAGCTTTTTGTCCTCCGAGAGTATCGAGGGGGCCCGGGAACAGGGACTGGATGTGACCTTTGGCGATTTTGCCGAAAATATCGCCAGCGAAGGCATTGATTGGAAAACCCTACCGGTTGGAACCCGCGTCCGGCTGGGAAACCAGGTCCTGGTAGAAATCACTCAAATCGGCAAGGAATGTCACAACAAGTGCGCCATCTATTACCAGGCCGGCGACTGTATCATGCCGCGCGAAGGTGTGTTTGCCCGGGTGCTGGAAGAAGGCAAAATTCACCGCGGCGATGAGATCCAGATTATTGAAAACCAACTAAACAATCCTAACGATAATAACCATCCAAACCAACTTAACGATCTAAACGATCGAAACCAGTAACAAACACATGCAAACATTCATCGGTTTTAAAGAAGCTCTGGATCTTACGCTGGCCAATGTATCTGCGGGTCCGACAGAGATCCTTCCTTTAAGCCGGTTAACCGGTAGAATTCTTGCCGAAAATATTACTTCCCTTGTTGACTGTCCATCGCTCAGCAGTTCCCGCAAAGATGGTTATGCCGTCCAAGCCCTGGATCTGGCCGGAGCAAGTGAGGAAAATCCCGTCATCTTAAAGGTTGTCGGAACTCTTGTGGCCGGCGAGACTTCCGGGGTAAAGATCAAAAAAGGACAGGCCGTGCGCATCACCACCGGTGCTCCTCTGCCGGAAGGTGCCGATGCCGTGCTGTCGGAGGAATTTTGTCGGCGCAATGAAGATAAAATTACGGCAATCAACACCGCCGAATCAGGACGCAACATCCAGGCCCGGGGAAAGGACATCAGGCGCAAAGAACCCGTTGCCGGAAAGGACACCAAATTAGCCCCGGCACTGATCGGCCTGCTGGCCGCCGCCGGTCACGAGTCGGCCAAAGTATATTCTTTACCCAGGGTGGCGGTTATTGCCACCGGGGACGAAGTGGTTGCTCCCGGCAAACCTTTACCGGAAGGAAAACTTTACGCCAGCAATATGGTGGAAATTTGTTCCTGGATATCATTGCTGGGACTGGATTACAAAACGGAGCTGGTTTCAGATCGTAAAGAAGAGATTGCAACCGCCATAACACAGCATTTGCCGGATGTTGATCTGTTCCTAACCAGCGGCGGCGCCTGGGGAAGTGAAAAGGACCTGATTTTAGAGGTCGTCGAAAGTTTGAACTGGCAGGGAATTTACCATCGCGTTCGCATGGGCCCGGGAAAGCCCGTCGGTTTCGGCCTCCTGGAGCACAAACCTTTCTTTTTTCTGCCCGGCGGCCCACCCTCCAACGAGATGGCCTTTCTGCAGCTGGCCATACCCGCTTTGTTGAAAATGATGGGAGATGTGCCAAAACTATTCCCCTTTGCTACCGCCCGCCTGGCCGAAACCGTCAGGGGAAAAAAGGACTGGACCGACTTTATCCACGCCCGCATTGAAAACCGCGAAGATCAACTCTGGGTTCACCCGGCAAGACTAACCAGTGGTCTGCAGTCCATGGCCAGAAAAGAAGCCTTGATCATAATCCCCGAAGACCGGGAAGAAATTAGCGCCGGAGAAACCATTGCCATCCAATTGTATTCTTTTGCATACACCCGTTGAAAAAAACCTTACAGCCGATGTATTTTCTGTTTTTTGAACTAAGCCATTATCATCCTGATTTTAAATGGTATTGCTGCTTCATTATTCCTCTGGCCCGGTTCTTGCTATTGGTATTTTACAGAACGACATAAATCATGGCGCAACCATACACAGCGTTCTGCATGTTAGACCCTATACGGTAGTTTTAAATTCAACGATTCAAAGGGTGAATACGCAAGAACTTAGTTCGCTTCGCTCACAATTGGAATGATGGAACAATGGAATAGTGGAATAATGAAGTAACACGTTCTGGCCTCCGGCTCGGAGAGTATAATGCAATGTTGGATTAATGGTCCCGCCACTGGCGGGATTGACGATAAAATTAAAATGGCTAATATCCTTTTGAAAACCAATATTCCAGCGTTCCACCATTCCATTATTCCATTTTCGGGGAAAATTCGGAAGTCCCAAAAAACCTCTATATTCTCAGTAGGTTGTAGAAATTCCGAGACGTTTAATTAGGACGCTGTGTATAGCTCAATCAACTCGTTAAGCCGTCCCGACATCAAATGAAAGGACAGTGTCACCATGGAAAATCTCGATTCTTACTTTTTTACCATATCAGTATCGTTTGCAACCTTTCTACTTGCGCTGGTTTGTCTGTAAGTAGAATTTAGCAGGTTGCGAAATCTTCAGCCTTTGCGATAGGCACCGATTGGTCTCAAGGCTTTTAGCGCTGACCAGCCGCCAGCACTGCGCATCAGACCGTCTTCCCTGTCCAATTCCCTTTTTGGGTTCTGTTCCCCTGGGTGTCCCTGCACTATTTTCTTTTTGACAGATAAGCTTGCCCTTATTTCCTTCAATGGTTATTGTTCAATGATTATTGTTAACCAACAAGCAGTTGGTATCTCCCTAGGGAAGGAAATTTATCGTGACCCCGGATGTCGTACTGGTATTATCTATTTTGGCTGTTTCCGTTCTATTTCTTGTTACCGAATGGATTCCGATGGAGGTTACCGCCCTGCTGTCTCTGGGCGCAGTCGCCTTGACCGGTCTCGTCAGTCCTGTTCACGCACTGTCGGGTTTCAGCAACCCGGCCGTTGTCACGGTGTGGGCGGTTTTTATTCTCAGCGGCGGTTTAACCCTGACAGGCGTTGCGAATGCCATTGGCCGCTTTGTCTTGCGGCTGGCCGGCAGCAGTGAAACCCGAATGATCATCGTTATTATGGTAACGGCCGGCGTCATGTCGGCGATCATGAACAATGTAGCCGTCGCGGCGCTGATGCTGCCGGTGGTCATGGATATTGCCCGCCACACCAACCGTCCGCCCTCGAGGTTGCTGATGCCCCTGGCATACGGCTCACTGCTGGG
>JAFDDW010000172.1 GCA_019310665.1 Deltaproteobacteria bacterium | reverse complement strand
GGCTGTCGGCACTGCGGCGGAGACAGCCAGCGAGTTAATTACTCCGCCCTGAAAAATAGCATATTCAGGGTGATCAATAGTTCTTCGAAAACTGAAGTTTGTTTTTAACCATAGGTCCGGCGGATTAATTACTTAATGCTGCGCATTTAATTTTTATGTTTTTCTCTTTTTAATTCATTATAGGTGCTTGGGTCTAAAGAAACATATTTTACTGGTCCGCCGGTTTGCCGGGTCTCAATTGCAAGTCAGAGAATCCGAATTAAAAAACACTTCGTTAAGATTAATTCGGATTTAGTTCGAAAATTACCGGCTGCAGGTTGGTTTTACCCGACAATGCGAAACGCCTGGAGCAGATGTCAGGAGGAGAACAGTAGGGGTAATTTCGAATCTGATAGGATATTTGCATCGAGGGCTGAAGGGGGGCAGCGCTGGAAACCGGCAATGCGGGTATTAAAATTTTCCCTCTAAAAAGGCAGGGCTGAAACAGTCCCTGCCTTTTTTTTAATCGCGTTCCGGCCTCGGTTATCTAGTTTTGCACCGGATTTTCACGGAGTTACACGGATTATTTTCTGTGCTCTTCCGTGTACATCCGTGGTAAATTTTCTCTCTATTGTCTATCTTCTGCCTTAAATTCCGCCTTCCGCATTCCACATTCCCAATTCAAAAGACAATCCCCACATACCCCACAAAACTGTCTCCCGGCGATTTATCATAGCTGGTGGCATAGGCAATTGTATCTGCGCAGTCGGCCCCAAGATGTTTGCCGGCTTCGATGGCGGTGGCGGCTGCTCCGGCACAGCAGGCGTTTTGATTCGCCCGGGCCTCGGCAATGACCTGTTCCGGTTCCAGGGCAAGCATGGCGTCGATGACCCGGCGATCGTTTTCGTTTCGCACCCAATCCACGGCTTCCTTGCCGGTACCTTTTGAAGTAAATCCGTAATTGTAGCCGTAATGGGTCAGGTCGGTGGATCCGATCACCTTAACCTGCAGGCCTAATTGCCTGGAAATCGAAACTACCGCTTTCCCGATTTCCAGGGAGCGGTTATCCGGCGGTACTCCCACGGCAACGATTTTGGTGTCTTTGAAAAAATACTTAATAAACGGAAGCTGCAGTTCGATGGTGTTGTCTTGGGTAAAGTTGTCCGGTGTTTCCAGGGTGAACGCAAAGCGTTTGGCCAACTCGCCTGCCAGCCGGTCTTCAACCGGTATTTCTCCAAACGGCGTCTCCCAGGCACCTTCCGGCATCATGAAACAGGGCGAGTTGGGATGAAGGTGCATACCAAAGACAACAATCACATCCGGAGCATCTCCGTTTTTGAGGCTTTGGATGACATTACAGGCGATGCTGCCTGAAAAATACCAGCCGGCATGCGGTACAATGCCGCCCACCAGTTCTCTGTCCGGCGGTGTGAGTTTCTTGCCTTCTTCGAGAAAACCCCTGATCTCTCTCTCACACTCGGACGCTTGGGCAGGGTACCAGCTTCCTGAAAATGCCGGCTGTCTGACTTTTGTGGATTTCATGATTGACCTCCCCTTTCCGGGTGACCCGGAAATCCGAATTTCGAATATCGAAATACGAAACAAATTCAAATATCTAAATTCTAATGCCCCAAACAGAATCAGGACTTGGATGCTGCTTTGCAGCTAATGTTTTGGTCATTGAAAATTGAAGAAAATATTTAGAAGTTCGATCTGATAACTTACTTCAGTTTTCAAAAGAACAATTTGCAACCCTAAACGTGCTATTTTTCAGGGCGGAGTAATTAGTATAAACAAATGCAAGGAGGTTATCAATGCCGATTTACGAATATTGCTGTGATGAATGTGGATGTAATTTCGAACTACTGACGACCCGCAGTGAGGAACAACCTGCTACCTGTCCCAAATGCGGAACGAAAGACGTCAAGGGTCAAATGAGTGTCTCATGCATCGGAGGATCCGGTTTCAGTAATTGTGGCGGCGGCGGTTCCGGAGGATTTTCGTGAGCCGGGTAGGCTTTGGCGGCGGCCTGCCGCTAATAAATCCTCCCCCGGCGTCCCTTTTAAAAAGGAGGGAGTGTGTGCATTAGCGCTAAGTTATTTTGTAAATGTTCACAGGTTGCATTTATGCCCTACCGGGTTGGTTTGAAAGATGAACGCCCGCCTGCCATGCATAGTGCGATGGGTTGCGTAAACATGGATATATAAATCAAATGATTAAATTGACCTCACACCGGTTTCAAGGCATTGCGGGCAGGTCCAACAGCGAACAGACTGAACATCGAACATCGAACCACGCCTTGGCGTGGTTGGACGTTTGATGTCCTTTTTTAGTCCCTCCTATGCAAAAAACAGCCTGGAGCGGCGCCTTAACCACCTTGACAGCTTAGCATTTATCATTATTGTTAAGTTCAAGTTTCCTTTTAAAAATTAGGTGATTATTATATAAAAGATGAGCTGAATATTTTGTTTTTACAGGAGGATGTTATGTGGGAATACACGGACAAAGTAAAAGATCACTTTCTGAATCCACGGAACGCGGGCGTGATGGATGATGCAGACGGTGTGGGCGAAGTTGGTTCGATTGCATGCGGAGATGCCTTGACCTTTTACTTTAAGCTCGATGAGAACGGCAAAATCAAGGATGCAACATTTCAAACATTTGGATGTGCCAGTGCGATTGCATCCTCCTCAGCGTTGACGGAAATAGTCAAAGGGCTCACACTGGAAGAAGCCAAGAACGTCACAAACGATGATATTGCCGAGTATTTGGGCGGACTGCCGAAGGAGAAAATGCACTGTTCGGTTATGGGAAGGGAGGCTCTCGAAAAGGCGATCGCCTGCCATCTCAATGAACCGGAGAAAGAGGTGGACGGCCAAATCGTGTGCGAATGCTTTGGCGTCACGGACAATGAAATTGAACGGGTGGTGACGGAAAATAAGCTTGAAACCATCGAGGACGTCACTTCTTACGTGAAAGCAGGGGGCGGATGCGAAAAATGCCATGACAGTATTCAGGAAATCATTGACAAAGTTCACGGAATCGAGCGTTTACCGCGGAAATTGCCCCTCAAACTCAACACACTGCAGAAGATTAAACTGATTGAAGAAAGCCTCGAAAAAGAAATCAACCCAACCCTGAAAAAAGATGCCGGATATCTCGAACTGCTGGATGTCGACGGCAACCGGGTTCTGGTGAAATTTCGCGGCACTTGTGCCTCATGCAGCAAATCCGACTTCACCCTCAAACATTACGTCGAATCCAGGCTGCGGGAATTGGTATCGCCCGATCTGGTGGTTGAGGAGGTGCAGTTATGAAGGTAATCTACCTTGACAACAACGCCACCACGAAAGTCGCCCCCGAAGTTCTCGATGTTATGCTGCCGTATTTTTCCGAGTATTACGGCAACCCGTCCAGCATGCATTCATTCGGCGGGGACGTCGCCGCAAAAATAAAAGAAGCCCGGGTCCAGGTCGCTAAACTCATCGGGGCCGAACCGGATGAAATTATTTTTACCAGCTGTGGTACCGAAAGTGACAGCAGCGCCATCCGGGCCGCTTTAGAAGTCGCCGGTCCGGGTAAAAATCACATTATGGCCTCCCGGGTGGAGCATCCGGCGATCAAAAGTCTCTACGAGAATCTTGCTAAAAAAGGCTATCGCGTGACTTTTGTTCCGGTGGACGGCGCCGGCCGGCTCGATGTCGATTACCTTTACCAGTACTTAAGTGATGATACGGCCTTGGTCAGTCTGATGTGGGCCAACAACGAAACCGGTGTTATTTTTCCGATTGAAGAGGTCTCGCAGCGCATAAAGGAGAAGGGTATTTTTTTCCATACGGATGCCGTCCAGGCCGTCGGGAAATTACCCATCGACATCAGTCGGACAGGGGTGGACATGCTTTCGCTGTCCGGCCATAAATTACATGCCCCCAAAGGTGTCGGCGTGCTTTACATTCGCAAAGGCACTAAATTTTCACCTTTCATGATCGGAGGCCACCAGGAGCACGGAAGGCGGGGGGGAACCGAAAATGTCGCCTCCATTATAGGGTTGGGAAAGGCCGCCGAGCTGGCCAAGCAACATGTGGATGCGAACGATTATGCCCGCATCGCCAAACTGCGGGATAAGCTGGAAACCTCCCTGCTGGAACGCGTCACCAATTCGATGGTCAACGGTGACACCGAACACCGTTTACCGAATACCACCAGCATTGCCTTTGAATACGTGGAAGGAGAGGCCATCCTGCTGATGATGAATGAACACGGCATCTGCGCATCATCCGGTTCCGCCTGTACCTCCGGTTCCCTGGAACCTTCCCACGTGCTGCGGGCCATGGGTGTCCCGTTTACGGCCGCCCACGGCTCCATCCGTTTCAGCCTGAGCCGATATTCCACGGAAGAAGAAATTGATTTCGTGATTGAAAAGATGCCGCCGATCATCGAGCGACTGCGGGAGTTGTCGCCATTCTGGAAGCAAGAAGCTGAGCAGGCTAAAAGATAGAAGATAAGAAGCTGAGAAGATAAGAAAATCAGAGTTTGACGGGTCAGACACTTTCTCACTATCTCAGTATCCCACATTCTTACCTTCTTATTTTCTATCTTTCACACCTTCTCAGCTTCTTATCTGTTTCTATTTTTTAAATCTTCTGCTCTTCTTAATTTCTTACCTTCTATCTTCTCACCTTCTGACCTTCTTATCTTCTTAAATTCTTTTTAACCTTCTTGTAGTTAGACTGATCAACCATCCTTGCCTTATGTCATCAGTCCTCCTTCCTCTGTCCTCTGATTTTTACTTGACCTGACCAATGACCTAGTCTATATTACGGGTATAGAGATTTGGAGGTATTTAAAATGTCTGTTCAGGTAAACATATATGAAGCGAAATCAAAATTCTCGAAATTGATCAGTCAGGCAATTGCCGGAGAGGAAATCATCATTGCGAAATCAGGAAAACCGGTAGCCAGGCTGGTGCCTTTTGAAAAGCCGCCCCAGGATCGCAAACCAGGATCGGCAAAGGGTAAAATTATCATTGCCGATGATTTCGATGCGCCGCTGCCTGATGATATTCTAAAGGAATTCTACAAATGAGATATCTTTTAGACACACACGCGTTCTTGTGGTTTGTATTAGATGACAAGAGAATATCAACAAAGGCAAAATCAATCATCAAGGACAGCAAAAACGAAATTTACTTTAGCGCGGCAAGTGCCTGGGAAATGTCGATAAAGATTAGATTAGGCCGATTGACTATTGAAGAAGAACTGGAACCTTTTATTGTTAAACAATTAGCAGAAAATATCTTCAGCACGCTACCAATTACAATTTTCCATTCTTTTTACACATCAAAGCTCCCTGATATTCATAAAAATCCCTTCGACAGAATGATCATAGCGCAGTCACAATTAGAAAATATGTCTTTGATATCCAAAGACAAGGATATCAAAAAATACAAAGTTCAGATTGTTTGGTAAGACCAAGGTAGAAGGTATAAGGTGGAAGGTGTAAGGTACAAAGTAATTGGCTCAAGGCGCATATAGTTGATTGGGTTGATTAAGTTGATTGAGTTGATTTTGAGGGGGCTGATAGTCAGATAGACTGAAATCCTCTAAACTTAAT
>JAFDDW010000171.1 GCA_019310665.1 Deltaproteobacteria bacterium | reverse complement strand
AAAGCTGACCATGCGTCAGAATAACAGTTCCCTCAGAGTCGATAATATTTTTCTCCAGCCTTTCAAAGTAGCTGGGATTATCTATTCCTTTAACATTGTACTGTTCTGGTAAGACACCTTCTTCAGTCTTTCTGCCCTTGTAGGCCCACCCGGCATGTGGAATGTCAAATTGGATTGCAGCGTCAAGAGCAGCTATCTCAACACCGGGTTGACCGCCTGATATGATCTTCTTAATCATTGTCCTTTGGCCTTGTATTGGGCCTGAACCTGTTCAATGGAATCGAGTGGCGTAACCACGGGGTGAAATTGCAAATGTAAAGGACACAATTAGTAAGCCTCAACCCAATTCTACTGACGCTTCAAAATATGCGCCCTTTTCGACCGAAATACCTTTGCTTTTGATTTTCCATAGATCTTCCCCTTGCTTCACAATAATAGGTGGCGTTTCTGGTCGGGTTACCCGGAGGATATTTGAAATTGATCAGAGTGTCAAAAGGATTGTGTTGATCCAAAAGGTCCCACCCCGGCCCTGTTAGTCCAAGTCTTCTTCGTTAACACACTCCACACTGTCTCAGAAGCATTCACACTATTCAACAATCTTGCATTTGCCGCCAATGCATTTGAGTTTGTGCATGATCATACAGCATCATCCAACTCCCGAAAGCTGGCTGAACTTACAACGCAATTATGATTTATGGCAAACTTCACACAGAAATTTTGTTTGGAAATCCGTTCAACCGAATAATTTTTTAGCTAAGGAAGTTCCAGCGCAAAAGATCTCGCTTGACAAACAAATCCGTCTTGGATAATCGGATACTGATTATTTCTGTTCATTATGGATACCAATTAGAAATGGAAAGGAGATTAGAATGAAGGCAAAAGTAACAAAGGATTGCATGGGAGACCGGCTTTGCAACAATCTTTGTCCCGAGGTTTTCGAATACGACGAGGATGAATTGAAATCCAAAGTCAAATTTGACGAAATTCCGGGAGAATACAAAGATCTGGTGAGACAAGCCGCCGAAGAATGCGGCGCCCACGCCATTGAAATCGAGGAAGACTAAACAGCGGACGCAGCAACCGGAGCGCACCGAAACCGCCACCGGCGGTTTCGGATAAATGCGCAACCGGATGGAAAGGATTTTTACAATGGGAAAATTCAGAGAAAGCCGAACGGCAAAAAACCTGCTGGGCTCTTTTGCCGGAGAATCCCAGGCCCGCAATCGGTACACCTATTTTGCCAGAAGGGCCGCCGAAGAAGGCTATGATCAGATTGCAGAAATATTTGAGGAAACCGCCGACAACGAGTGTGAGCACGCCCTGCGGTTCTTCAAATTTTTTAACGGCGGCGAGCTGGAAATTACCGCCAGTTTCCCCGCGGGGGTAATTGGCAGCACCTATGACAACCTGCTGGCGGCGGCGGCCGGAGAAAAATTCGAACACTCAGAGCTGTACCCGGGTTTTGCAAAGACAGCCCGCGAAGAGGGCTTTGAAAGGGCAGCCGAGACCTGGGATGCTATTTGTGTTTCCGAAAAACAGCATGAGAAACGCTACCGTGAACTGGCCGCCAATATTGACAGCGGTGCGGTTTTCAAACGGGACCAGGAGGGGGTGTAACCTACTAATATTAATAAAAAATTGAATCTTAATGATTCCGGGAGTCATCCATGATCTTTAAGCAACTAACCGTATTAACCGGAAATTCCGTGTCTCATTTGAGCAATGTTATTTCCTTTTTAGGTGGCGGGGGCGTAAATATTCGCGCTCATTGCCTGGTGGATAATGGTGACGGCTTCTGCAAATTAAGAATGGTCGTATCGGAACCGGAAAAAGCGATTGCGGTTTTACAGAAAGAAAAATTAACGGCGGTGATCAACGATGTCGTTCTAATTGAAACCGACGACAGACCGGGCGGATTGAGTCGAATGCTCAAACTGCTGGAAGAAGACGATATTCAAATAGAATACTCGTATACGGCCGTCAGCGAATCGCCCGGAATCGCAATGATGGTATTTCGTTTTTCAGACAATGCAAAAGCGCTTAAAATATTGGAGAAAAATGGCCTGCAGCCAATAGCGTCCAAAGACTAACAGGAGTAATTAGGCTGTTTATTCTGAAATCTTGCGCACAGACCATCGGGGTTTTCTGACCCCCATGCCGATTGTTCAATCAAGTGGGTCGAAGGGCCGTAACCCGGAAACCAGACGCACCCTTTACAAAGAAAATCCAGTACCCTCCCCCTTCCCTTTGATGTTGTTCCCGGAACAGCCGTGTCATACTTGCATTTCCACCAGGCTATGGTTATATTTTTGATACTATGAGAGAAACCAACGAAAAGATACCCGATCCCAAAGAATTGGAAAAAGAGATCAGTGAGTTTTTGGCCAAAAAGTTCGGCCAAAATGTAAAGATCGTATCGCCCATGGTGATGACCCAGCAGGCGACGGTGGATCAAACCAAGGAAGCCGGCAAATCCAAGAAAAAAATCAACTTTGATTTAAAGCCGGAGGAACTCATTGCCTACCTGGATCAATACATCGTCAAACAGGACAGCGCCAAAGCCATTCTGGCAACCAAAATATGCACGCACTTCAATCGCATTAAGCGCGCCATGGAATCTGAAAACGCGATCAGCAGCATGGTGGGCAGCATAAAGAACAACGTTCTGATGATCGGGCCGACCGGTGTCGGCAAGACCTATATTATCAAATTGATTGCCGATAAAATCGGTGTGCCCTTCGTCAAAGGAGATGCGACCAAATTCAGCGAAACCGGTTATGTCGGTGGCGATGTGGAGGATCTTGTTCGAGATCTGGTACGGGAAGCAGACGATGATATCGAACTGGCCCACTACGGCATCGTCTATATCGACGAGATTGATAAAATTGCATCCAGCCGCAATCTGATTGGTGCCGATGTATCCCGCACCGGTGTGCAACGCGCCCTTCTCAAACCGATGGAGGAAACCGAGGTCGATTTAAAAGTACCCCATGACCCCATTTCAATGATCCAGGAAATCGAACAGTTTCGCAAAACCGGCAAGCGGGATAAACGTTCCGTCAACACCGGCAGCATTTTGTTCATCATGAGCGGGGCTTTCACCGAACTGGGGCCGATTATCGAAAAACGTCTTTCAAGACAGGGTATTGGATTTGGTGCCCGTATTCGCAAAGCCGAGGAACAGATCGATATCCTCAAACACGTCAGATCCGAGGATTTGATCGAATTCGGCTTTGAGTCCGAGTTTGTCGGCCGCCTGCCGGTACGGGCGGTCTTTGACCACTTAACCGAAGATGACCTGTACGAGATTCTCAAAAATCCCAACAATCCCATCATCCTGGGGAAAAAACTTGATTTTGCGGCCTACGACATTGAGGTGAAATTCGAAGACCGCTTATTGCAGACATTGGCCAGTCATGCCTTTGTCGAAAATACCGGTGCCAGAGGCCTGGTCAGCGCAGTTGAAAAAGCGTTGCTTGACTTTGAAAGAAAACTGCCTTCAGCCGGCATAAACGAATTTCCGGCCACCTCGGCTATCATAGATAACCCGGAGACATTTCTGAAAACCATTGCCGGTGCAACCAAAAAGCAGGCAACGCATCAACTTTTTGGTCGACTGATCCAGCAGGAAAAAGAAAATATTAAAGAATACCTCAAAGAAAATCAAAAGAACCTGGCGGATAAATATGGCCTGACGATGACGCCCTCGCGGCTCGACGTAGTTGCCACGTGTTACGCTAAAAATACGCTGGACATCGACAAAGTGATAAAAAAGATCAAATCCCATTATGATGAAATCAAGAAGATTGAACTGTACTTTTTCAAAAACCATGATATTAATATTGTTCTTGAAGAAGACGCCATTGATTTTATCATCGAAAAGCTGATAGAATCTCCCTTTAAGATAGAAGATGTCACTGAGAAAATAAACCAGGATTTTCAGCACGGCCTCAAACTGGCCCGCGAAAAAACCAACCGCAACCGGTTTTTCATTACCCGGCAAGCCCTGTTGGATCCGGAAGCGTTTGTCGGCCAGCTGATTAAAGATCAAATTAATCCCCCATGAATCCGAAGGAGATAAACCCAAGATCATGATCGGAATATCAAAGCTGTATTGCGGAACGGTAGAACCTTCCGACCTCCTGCGCTATGGACGTGATTCCTCGAAATTGCCCTCTCATCTGCTACAATTTAGCGAAGACAAGCGTCCCGTTATTGTCTGGAATGTGACCCGGCGATGCAATTTAAAGTGCATCCACTGTTATGCTCACGCAAAAAATATCCCCTTTGACAATGAATTGACCACCGAACAGGGCAAGGAATTAATTGACGACCTTGCCGCCTTCGGCTCCCCGGTCATGTTGTTTTCCGGCGGGGAACCACTGGTTCGCAAAGACCTGCCTCAGCTGGCAGCCTATGCCGTGGAAAAAGGCATGCGGGCGGTAATATCCACCAACGGTACCTTGATCACCCCCAAAATGGCTCGCACGTTAAAAGAGATCGGGTTGTCCTATGTCGGCATCAGCCTCGACGGCATGCAAGAAATCAACGACCGCTTCAGAGGCGTTAAGGGCGCGTTTCGCTCCGCACTGGAAGGGATTAAAAACAGCCAGGATGCCGGCATAAAGGTCGGGCTGCGTTTTACGGTCAATAAATTCAATGTCAAGGAAATCCCCAAGATTTTCCAACTTCTCGAAGAAATGGACATTCCCCGAGTGTGTTTTTACCATCTCGTTTATGCCGGTCGCGGAGCCGAGCTGGTAAAAGAGGATTTGAGCCATGAAGACACCCGGGCGGCACTTGATCTTATCATTGATGAAACCAAGCGCCTGCATGCGGCAGGCAAGCCCAAGGAAGTTCTGACGGTGGATAACCATGCCGACGGTCCCTATATTTACCTCAGACTGTTGAAAGAAGATCCTGAGCGGGCCAAAAAGGTGCTGGAGCTGTTACAATGGAATGAAGGCAATAATTCCGGCCGGGGGATCGGATGCGTCAGTTGGGACGGTGAGGTTTATGCCGATCAATTCTGGCGCCACTACAGCTTTGGCAATGTAAAAGACCGGCCCTTTTCAGAAATCTGGACGGACACTTCCGAACCGCTGTTGGGAAAGCTGAAAGAAAAGAAAAAGCATGTCAAAGGGCGCTGCGCCACCTGCAGCTGGCTGGATGTTTGCGGGGGTAATTTCAGGGTGCGCGCTGAAGCTGTCAGCGGCGATGTCTGGGCACCTGATCCGGCCTGCTATCTGACCGACGAGGAAATCGCGTTGGCCTATGGGGTAACCAGCTGAGACTAGATACTTAACAGTTCATTTTGTGACATCATTTTAGGCCGATGTACTATTGCCTAAAATGCACTTTAGGCATCTACCGACTTGTGCGTGCCAGGCAATTTGACATAAATGGCGGAAGATGATTCCCTAACATCGTTACATGGAATTGAAAGGTAGGTTCTATGTTATTTCCGGACTATAGACCCAGACGGTTGCGGCAAAATGAAGCCTTGCGGCGTATGATTCGCGAAACCAGTTTATCGGTTAACGATCTCATCCTGCCCCTGTTTGTTATTGACGGTCAGGATGTCAAAAATCCGATTTCATCGATGCCCGGTCATTTTCAACTGTCGATTGATAATTTTCTTAAGACCGCCGAAGACGTCTATGAACTGGGGATAAGACGTCTATGAACTGGGGATTCCGGCCATTGTTCTTTTCGGGATCCCTGAAAATAAAGACGCCCTGGGCACCCGTGCCTATGCGGACGACGGTATCGTTCAAAGGGCAACCCGGGCCGTGAAAGAGAAACTGCCGGACCTGGTCGTTATCACGGATGTTTGCCTGTGCCAGTATACAGATCACGGACACTGCGGCGTGGTTAAAGGCGATACCATCGATAATGACGCCAGCCTGGATCTGATCGCCCGCACGGCCCTGTCCCATGCCAGGGCCGGGGCCGACATGGTGGCCCCCTCGGACATGATGGACGGCCGCGTGGCTGAAATTCGCGAAATCCTGGATGAAAACAATTTCAGCCAGATTCCCATTATGTCCTATGCCGCCAAATATTGCTCGGCCTATTACGGACCGTTTCGCAGTGCCGCGGATTCGGCTCCCAAATTCGGCGATCGCCGGACCTATCAGATGGATCCGGCCAATGCCCTGGAAGCCATTCGGGAGGTCACGATGGATATCGAGGAAGGGGCAGACATTATCATGGTGAAACCCGCGCTGGCCTACCTGGACATCATCTGCCGGGTGCGTGAAGAAATCGATCTTCCGCTAGCCGCCTACAATGTCAGCGGAGAGTTCTCCATGATTAAAGCGGCCGAAAAAATGGGGTGGATTGACGGATCGAAAGTAATGATGGAAACCCTGACGGCCATAAAACGCGCCGGCGCCGACATGATTCTAACTTATTTCGCCATCGAAGCAGCCCAGGTCTTGCGTTCTTGATGGATATCGGCTGACGACAACTGACTACCTTATATGAAACTCCGCCTGGCCGGAACAGTGAACAGATTGAACATCGAACCCACCGGAGGCGGACTGTAAGCATTGAACGTCCAACATCGAACATCGAATTCAGAGTTTCATTTTCGATCAAACCGGCCGCTTTCAGGCCAGAGGCTGGGCTGAAACCTTGACACCTCAAGCCGTATCTTACAACATGTTGTCAGATAAAGGCTACTAAGGGGACCTAAATAACATTATCACTATGGTACACTCACACGCTAAACCAGCTGATCACACGTCTCATTCCGATAAAAAAGAAGGGCAATCATCCCTGCGCCTTGTGGCCTGGGAAACCACACGTAATTGCAATCTGGCCTGCATTCATTGCCGGGCTTCAGCCACCGCCGGCCCTCACAGTGGGGAGTTGGATACTTCCGAAGCCTTTCGGCTGCTGGATCAGATTGCAGAGGTCGCCAAACCCATCATCATATTGACGGGCGGCGAGCCGTTGCTGCGTGACGATATATTTGAGATTGCCGCTTATGGTACCGCCAAAGGCCTGAGAATGGTGATGGCACCCAACGGAACCCTGGTCACTGAACCGATTGCGAAAAAATTGGTGGATGTTGGTATCAAGCGAATCAGTATCAGCCTGGATGGTGCCACCCGGGAAAGCCATGACCGTTTCAGAAAAGTCGACGGGGCCTATGAAGGGGCCTTGAATGCCATGAAAATCGCCCGCAAAGTCGGGCTGGACTTTCAGGTAAACACGACGATCACCAAAACAAACCTCGATCAGATCCCCAAAATCCAGGAACTGGCAGTTGAACAGGGAGCAGTGGCCCATCACATTTTTTTGCTGGTTCCCACCGGCCGCGGGAAATATATCGTTGACCAAGAAATAAATGCCGCTGAATATGAGGAAACCTTAAACTGGTTTTATGACCAGAGGGACAAAACACCTTTGGAGCTGAAGGCCACCTGTGCGCCGCACTACTACCGCATTCTCAGACAAAGAGCCAGAAAAGAGGGTCAGTCGGTATCCTTTAAAACCCACGGATTGGATGCGGTCACACGGGGTTGTCTGGGCGGCATTGGATTTTGCTTTGTCTCCCATAGAGGAGATGTTCAGCCTTGTGGATTTCTGGCCGCTGACTGTGGAAATGTGCGGCGACAATCCTTTGCTGATATCTGGAACCACTCCGAAGTATTAACGAATTTACGCGATTATGATAAGCTTAAAGGGAAGTGCAATCCCTGCGAGTTTAAACGCGTGTGCGGCGGTTGTCGCGCGCGGGCCTACGAGGCCACGGGAGATTACCTCACCGAAGAACCCCTTTGCAGCTACCAGCCCCGCAAGGCATAGGACCGACGATTGTTTGGATTGATGAATGTCGATTGACAAATGACTATTTAAGGATTTCAATCGATTTTATCTTCGTTCTATTCACCGCTTGACTTTTGATGCCAACAGATAGATAATTTTTAATTATAGTGCTCGTCAGCTGTCGATTCGAAGCGTCACACCCTTTAATCATTTTGGAGATAATTGTTTAAATTGAAAGAATTCCTTATTATTTCCGCCGCAGGCGGATCAATCGTCAATCTACTAAAGGGGAAGGTGTTATGAAAATCCAAGCATTGATGGTATCCGACCCCATTACCATAACCTCGAATGCATCCATCAGTGAGGCGATTGAACTGATGAAGATCAATTCGATTCGCCACCTTCCGGTGGTTTCGGAAAAAAATCTGCTCGAAGGGTTCTTAACGCTGTCGGATTTAAAACAAGGGCTGATCCCCTCGATGCTGGGAGATTTGAATTTACAGGATTTGATGATAAAGGAGCCCATCACCGTACATCCGGATGACGACGTGGAAATTGCCGCCCAACTCATTTATAAGCACAAGATCGGCGGCATGCCGGTAGTTGACAACGGCCGGCTGGTGGGAATTATTACGGCCACGGATATTCTAAGAACATTTATCGACATGATGGGGATCCTCTCATCCACTTCCCGTATCGATGTAGTGCTCGGTAATCAACCGGGGAGTCTCAAAAAGGCGCTACAGATAATAAACGATAAAGGCGCAGATATTATCAATGTCGGTATGACAGCCGAACAAACCGGCCAACGCGTTTATTATTTCAGGCTGGCGGCCTGCAAAACGGCTAAGATCAAAAAGGCTTTGGAAAAGCGGGGTTATGAAGTGCTGGCGGCACTTGACTAGAATGTAGATCAATCCGAGTTTTGTATATTATATGTGAGGCATGACCCTAATATAGAAATACTTTCGCTTCCCGCCATTTGCGTCTGATAATATTTCAATGTTTTCGGTATCCATTTTTTTTCTTCTTTATCAATTTGTTATAAAAATAATGCAGCAAATAAATCCCGGCCGACCAGAGAAAACTGTTGAGAAAAATGGGTATGTATATCCATCTTCCGGGAAACCAATGCCTTGAATACAACGATTGAGAGATGATCGGGAAATGTAATATCCTGGTGGCAACAACCAGAGTTTTAAACGTCAGCGAGGGCTCTGCTTGTTGGGTGCTAACGGCGCTGCCTACCGACAATGTGGCCGGTACGATCAATACACTCAAGGCAAAATGCATTAACGCAATTAATATTATTATAACAAATTTCTTCATGGTTTAAAAGATATTATAAATATATTTTATATTTTCAGTCTGTTAGGGATTAAAAGAATTCACCACCAACTGCTGTCCATTGGTCGACAGGCGAACCGCCCCATTGAGATCAGTGCGAAAAATGGTGACCCCAAGGTCCTTATATCTTTTTATCACCTCAGGATGGGGAAATTTGAATCGAGTGTTACGGCCGCAAGACACAATGACCATCTCCGGGTTTACGCCATCTAAAAAAACCTTGCTGCTCGACGATCGGCTGCCATGATGGGGAGCGATCAATACCCGACTCCTTAATTGGTCCCCGGCCAGGTTGACCAGTTCCCTTTCCGCCGCAGCCATGATATCACCGCTAAAAAGAAAAGAGATTGCCCCGAAGGACACTTTTGCCACCAGCGAATTATTGTTGAGATTGCGCCACTTATCGGATTTTTTCCGATCCATGAAATTCTGGGGCGGATACAAAAGATCCAGCTGAACACCACGGATCACATGTTTGCGCGTCATGCGGGCATAGATCGGTGAAAAAATCTTGCGCCGGGCGCAAACCTCCATGAATTTTCTGTATCCCAGCGTATTGTGGGGTTCGTTATTGGTCCACACGGTTTTTACATTAAAATGTTCGGCAATGTAAATCAAACCGTTCAAATGATCACTGTTGGGGTGCGAGAGAATCAGCAGATCAACAGATCTTATTTTTTTGCTCCATAAAAACGGCGCAATGATGCTCGCGCCCACATCAAACGATGAGTTGTCGGCAAATCCGCCACCATCAATTAATATTGTATATCCACCGGGATATTCCAGCAAAGAAGCGCTCCCAGTGCCGACATCAATGACCGAAACCCTGAGATCCGGATGCCAGAAGCGCTGATACAACCAATAACAGGTATCGGCGGCCAGCACGAGCAAAACCAGGATCACCGCGGCTTTGGCCAATTGTCCGGGCAAGAGCCCCCGGCCCGCAAACCCTTTGAAAAAATTATAAGGCCTTCCTAAGATCCCGGTTTCAGCGGAGGGCGAACCACTGAGCTGGCCGGTGTCGTTGTTGGCTATCTCTGCGGCAGTATCCGGCAGCCCTGCCGCCGCTGCCGGTTGAGCACGCAGCAGATTTAAGAGGGCCCCGCCCAAAATATAAAAGCAGACAATTTCCAATATACTGGGGGTGAATGTTTTTACCGCGGCAAAAGGTAACTCGGCAAAAAATCGCACGATTTCCAGGGCATAACCCAGCGTAACGGCGCCGGCTTTAATGCACCAGGCCCCTGCAAGAGGGCTCAGCGGCGACACAAATAACGCCACCAGCCCCAAGGGAATAGTGACAAATCCGACCAGCGGAACTACCAGGAAATTGGCGGCCAGGCCTACCAGTGATATCTGATTAAAATAGTATGCCACCAGCGGTAAGCTGCCGCAGATGGCAAAAAAGGAGACCAGAAAAAAAGAGACCAGTCGGGTTAACAGGCGTTTGGCCCAGTTGTCTTTGCTCGACACTGTTTGCCGGGACCCACGGTTAGGCCGGTATGAGAATCCATAAATAATCGCAAAAACGGTGATAAAGGATAGTTGAAAAGAAATCGAAAAAAGCGACGGCGGGTCAACAATTAGAATTACCAGGGCTGCCAGGGCCAGGGTATTCAAAGAATCCTGTTCTTTGGCGAATAAGAAGGTCATCAGGAATATCGAGACCATTATTACGGCACGCTGGGTAGACGGCGATAACCCGGCCACCACCCCATAAGCAATCACCGGCAGCAGAGACAATAACGCGGCTGCTTTGCGTGTCCAGGCCCGCCACAAAAACGGTTTTATCCAGGTCATCAGCCAATGAGCCAGGGCGAAGGCCACTGTTGCCACTATCCCGATGTGAAGCCCCGAAATGGCAAGCAGGTGCCCGACCCCGGCCTGATTAAAATCCTGCCTGGTTTCATTGGATATCCGGGTTCGGTCACCAATAATGAGGGCTTTTAGGATGCCCTGGACTTCAGGGTACCCTGAGTTTTCAACCAGACGGGCAAAAGTGCCGCGGATATCATTTAACATTCCAGAAATGACTGCCGGCGCATATTTGTCGATGACGGTAATTCTGTCTCCTTTAACGTAGGCTGTGGCATGGATGCCTTTGAAAGCCATATGGCGCTTGTAATCGAATCTGCCGGGGTTATTAAAATTGACAATGGATCGCATTCGGCTTTTAAACCGGATTTGGTCTCCGATACCGATATTCGG